>NZ_JBYSVC010000039.1:0-23396 GCF_057922285.1 Leptothrix toolikensis (SeqCode) | reverse complement strand
GGCCGGTGAACCGCTCGACGAGCCGACCGCCAAGTGGATCGCTGAAGCCTTGGGCAAGCCGATCGTGGACAACTACTGGCAGACCGAAACCGGCTGGCCGATCATGGCGGTCTGCAACGGCGTTGAGACGGCTCCGAGCAAGTTTGGCTCGCCCGGCAAGGCGGTCTACGGCTACGACGTCAAGCTGATCGACGAGACCACCGGCGAAGCCATCACCGAGCCCAACAAAAAGGGCGTGGTCGCCGTCGAAGGCCCCCTGCCGCCGGGCTGCTTGCAAACCGTGTGGGGCGACGACAAGCGGTTCGTGAGCACCTACTGGACCAGTATTCCCGGCAAGACCATGTACTCGACCTTCGACTGGGGCGTGCGTGACGAAGACGGCTACTTCTACATCTTGGGTCGCACCGATGACGTGATCAACGTCGCCGGTCACCGCTTGGGCACCCGCGAAATCGAGGAAAGCATCTCCAGCCACCCGGCAGTGGCCGAAGTCGCCGTGGTCGGTGTGGCCGATCAGCTCAAGGGCCAAGTCGCCATGGCGTTTGCCGTGGTCAAGGACGCCAGCCGTATCGCCACCGCCGACGAAGCCCGCAAGCTCGAAGCAGAAATCTTCAAGGTGGTCGATGGTCAGCTCGGCGCGGTCGCCCGTCCGGCCCGCGTGCGCTTCGTCACCACCTTGCCCAAGACCCGTTCGGGCAAGGTGCTGCGGCGTGCCATCCAAGCAGTCTGCGAAGGCCGTGACGCCGGGGATCTGACCACCATGGAAGATCCGGGCGCGCTCATGCAGATCAAAGATCTGGTCACCCCGAGCTAAGCCGCTCACAGCCGCCCGCGCCTCACCTCTCGCCTCATGCAAGCCCTGCGTGGTTTTGCCCTGCTCTTGGTCTTCCAGACCTTGGGCGAAGTGTTGACACACGCCTTGGGCTGGCTGATGCCGGGTCCGGTGCTCGGGCTGGTGCTGCTTTTTGCCGCCCTGTTCTGGGCCCCGCTGCGCGAGCCCATCGAAGCGGCGGCGCAGGTGCTGCTGGCGCATCTGTCGCTGCTGTTCGTGCCCGTGGGGGCCGGCATCATCATGCACACCGGCTTGCTGGCCCAGTACGGCCTGCAACTGGTGTTCACCATCGTGATTTCGACGGCCGTCGGCATCGCGGTCACCGCGTGGGTGCTCCAAGCCCTGTTGCGCCATGAATGAAGTCGCCCAACTCTGGGTCTATCTCGCCTCCAGCCCGCTCTTTGGCCTGAGTGCGACCTTGGTGGCTTATGTGCTGGCGCATGCGCTTTTTGTGCGCTTGGGCTCACCGCCTTGGGCCAACCCGGTGCTGGGCGCAGTGCTGATCCTCAGCGTTGTCCTCAGCCTGACCCACACGCCCTACCCCACCTACTTTGCGGGGGCGCAGTTCGTCCACGTGATGCTGGGCCCGGCTGTGGTGGTGATGGGCTGGCCGCTGTGGCAACGGCGCACGGAGCTGCGCCGCCGAGGCTTCTTCCTGCTGATCGCCGCCTTGCTCGGCGGTGCGGCCGCCACGCTCAGCGCGGTGTTGATCGGCAGCTTGTTTGGCCTCGATAGCAACGTGCTGCGCTCCCTGGCCCCCAAATCGGTCACCGCTTCGGTGGCGATGGGCATCGCCGAGCACATCGGCGGCATCCCCGCTTTGGCCGCAGCGTTTGTGCTGATCACCGGCATCAGCGGCGCGCTGATCGGCAAATATTTGCTCGACGCCATGCACATCCACGACTGGAGCGTGCGCGGTTTCGCCTTGGGCAACGCCGCCCACGGCATCGGTGCCGCCCGCGCCATGCAAGTCCACCCCGACGCCGGTGCCTACGCCGGCCTCGCCCTCAGCCTCCAAGCCCTGCTCTCCTCCATCCTGATGCCGTGGCTGGTGCCGCTGTTGATGTCCCAGTGAGCGTTGGTTTGAACACCGCTGGACATAGCGCTTCAGCACATAGACTCCGCGCTTGGCTTCTGCTTTGCTCCGATGAAAAACGCCTTCGACCGTTCCAAGCATGTCTACAAAAACGATCAGTTTGATGAACTGATCAAGGATGCTGTTCGTTTCTTCAATGGCACGCCGGTTCACAGCCTGCCAACGCCGGCATCGTTCTCTGGCACAGGCGTTTATGCGCTGTACTACACCGGCAAAGCCGCGCCGTACAAAACCTACGGTGAACTCAACCGGCTGGCGTACAACGTCCCGATCTATGTGGGAAAAGCTGTTCCGAGGGGCTGGCGTCAAGCACGGACTTCGGATAGCGCCGCCGTCCAATCCAACGAACTCCATAGCCGACTGAGAGAACACAGTCGCAATATAGGTCTGGTTGATGGTCTTGATCTCGAAGACTTCATGTGTCGCTTTGTCATTTTTGAAGACACCGCTTCCGACATGATCGGAACGGTGGAAGCCAAATTGATCAAAATTCATCGCCCTTTATGGAACGTATCCTTGGATGGTTTTGGCAACCATGATCCGGGCAGCGGGCGTTATGAACAAGCCAGGTCAGATTGGGACGTTATTCACCCCGGACGACTATGGGCTCATAAATGCATGGGCAAAGCAACGCAGAAAGAAGTCATTCTTCAATCCATTCAAGATCATTTGAATTCCTTGGGTTGACCGCAAATGAATTCACTGGAATTATTCTCTGGCGCTGGCGGTCTCGCCAAGGGTTTGGAGTTGGCGGGCTTTTCTCATGCAGCGTTTGTTGAATACAACAAGCATGCTTGTGCTTCACTGCGTCAGAATTTCCAAGCTGACAAAGTATTTTTTGGCGACATCAGAGATTTTGATTTCAAAAAACTCGACCAGATTGATGTCGTCGCAGGTGGCCCGCCATGCCAGCCTTTTTCTTTGGGGGGCAAGCATCAAGCTTACGACGATGCCCGGGATATGTTTCCCCATGCCATCAAAGCCATTGAGGCATTGGCCCCCAAGGCGTTCATTTTTGAGAATGTTAAAGGATTACTGCGCCCCGGCTTCGCAGATTATTTTGAATACATTCTGCTGCGACTGAGTTACCCAGATCGAAAAGCCAAACCACACCAAGATTGGCGTGATCATTTGGCTGATCTGAAGTGCCCCACTCAAAAGGGCCAAAGGGTTCATGGCCTGCAATACGACGTGAGCTACAAGCTCATCAATGCGGCTGATTATGGTGTGCCGCAAACACGAGAACGCGTTCTCATCGTTGGGCTGCGCTCAGACCTTGGTTTGACATGGTCGTTTCCACAACCCACCCATTCAGAAGATCGCCTGCGATGGGAGATGGTTGTATCCGGCGACTATTGGCACCAACATAGTTTGCCCCCACCTGTCACCCAAGCTGACACCACACTACAGACGAGATATGGGTTCTTTGAACCTGAAGGTCTTCCTTGGAGAACGGTTCGCGATGTCATCAAGGACATGCCTGACCCACGCGAAAACCATGCGATTGCAGATCATCTCTTCAAGGAAGGAGCACGGTCTTACCCGGGGCACACAGGGAGTGATCTGGACTGGCCCGCCAAAACGATCAAAGCGGGTGGGCACGGCGTCCCTGGTGGGGAAAACATGATTCGCTACCCCGACGGTAGCCTGCGGTATTTCACCGTTTTTGAGGCCAAGCGCATCCAGACCTTTCCTGATGATTTCCGCATCGCTGGCGCATGGGGTGAGGCGATGCGCCAGATTGGCAACGCCGTCCCGGTCTCTCTGGGCGCATGCTTGGGCCGACAACTGGCCAAAACCTTGGCGAACACATGATGAACTTCCCCGTCCACATTCCCTTCATCGAGTCTCTCGGCTTTGAGTTGCTGCGCTTCGAGGCGGGCGAGGCTGAAATTGGGGTGAACGTGGTTGAAACACAGCTCAACTCCTTTGGGGTGGTACACGGCGGGTTGTGCATGACGCTGCTGGATGTGGCGATGTCGCACGCGGCGCGCAGCCTAAACCGCGATCAATCCGATGGGGGCCCGGGCGTGGTGACGGTGGAGATGAAAACCACCTTCATGCGCCCCGGTGAAGGGCGCTTACGGGCTGCTGCCCGGGTGCTGCACGCCAGCAGCACGCTGGTGTTCACGCAGGGCGATATCTTCAACAGCAGCGGCGCGCTCTGCGCCCACGCCACCGGCACCTTCAAGTACTTGCGCAAGCTCCCGACCACCGACCGGGCCTTGCGAGCGTTGCAGCGGCGATAAACATACACATTTGTTAAGAGCGTGGTCATGGTGTACATGCGCCTGCAAGCCCACCCCCGCCTACAATTCGCGGCATGTCAATTTCTCCTATCCCAGAACTGGTGGCCGAACTGGCCGCCGGACGCATGGTCATCCTTGTGGATGAAGAAGATCGTGAAAACGAGGGCGACTTGGTGATGGCGGCTGACCGCGTCACGCCCGAGGCGATCAACTTCATGGCCAAGCATGGCCGGGGCCTGATTTGCCTGACGCTGACGCGTGAGCGCTGCGAGCATTTGCGCCTGCCGCCGATGGCCCCGCGCAACGGCACCAAACACGGCACGGCCTTCACGGTGTCCATCGAAGCCGCCACCGGCGTGACCACCGGCATCTCGGCCGCCGACCGGGCGCGCACGATCCAAGTGGCGGTGGACCGCGCCAGCACGGCGGCTGATTTGGTGCAACCGGGTCACATCTTTCCGCTCCAAGCCCAAGACGGTGGTGTGCTGATGCGCGCTGGTCACACCGAAGCGGGCTGTGATTTATCGCGCATGGCCGGCCTGAAGCCCGCCGCCGTGATCTGCGAAATCATGAGTGACGACGGCACCATGGCTCGCCTGCCCGAGCTGATCGTCTTTGCCAAAACGCACGGCTTGAAGATCGGCACCATCGCCGACTTGATCACCTACCGCAGCCGCAACGAAACGCTCATCGAACGCCTGTCGCAGCAAAGCCTCAGCACGCCTTGGGGCACGTTTGAGTGCCAAAGCTTCCGCGACCGCAGCGGCCAAGTGCATCTGGCCCTGACCCAAGGGACATGGACAGCTGAAGATGACGTCTTGGTGCGCGTCCATGAACCGCTCTCGGTGCTGGATTTGCTCGACACGGCCAGCCACCGCCATTCGTGGCCGCTGCCGCAGGCACTGCAAACCATTCAAAACGAAGGCCGAGGCGTGGCGGTGCTGCTCAACTGCGGCCGCGACGCCGAGGCCTTGCTGGGCCAACTTGCGCCGGCCATGGTGGAACCCCAACGCACGGGCGTGGACTTGCGCACCTATGGTGTCGGCGCACAGATCCTGCGCGAACTGGGGGTGCGGCGTATGAAGTTGATGAGCAATCAGCTGCGCATGCCCAGCATGACGGGTTACGGTTTGGAAGTGACCGGCTTCTTGCCCGCCGCCTAAACGGAACACCGACAACAACGATTTGAACTTGGGAGCCTGAAATGTTGAAAGCCGATAAAGGTCAGAGCGTCAATCTGAGCGGCAAGGGCTTGTCGATTGCCGTGGTGCAAGCGCGCTTCAATGCCGGCATCACGGATCGCATGACACAGATCTGCCGCGCTGAACTCATCTTGATGGGGGTGAAAGAGCGTGACTTCAAAGTGGTCACGGTGCCGGGTGCCCTAGAAGTACCCATCGCCCTCAAGGCACTCGCTGACGGCGATGACTACGACGCCCTGATCGCCATCGGCTGCATCATTCGCGGCGAAACCTATCACTTTGAACTCGTGGCCAACGAGAGCGGCTCGGGCGTGACCCGGGTCAGCCTCGACTACGGCATCCCGATTGCGAATGCCATCCTCACCGTTGAAGACATGGTGCAGGCCGAGGCCCGTGTTGAAGAAAAAGCCCGTGACGCGGCTCGCGTGGCCATCGAAATGGCCAATCTGCTGGAAGAACTGACTTGAACGATACCCTCTCCCCCGCCACCAGCGCCACGAACGCAGCTAATGCCGCCAATGCCGCCCCCGAGGCCAAGAAACGCCCGGAACGGCCCAAGTCATCGCGTCGGCGCTCGCGCGAGTTCGCCCTGCAAGGCCTTTATGAATGGCTCGTCACGCGCTCGGAAACCAGCGTGATCAGTGCCCACATGCGCGAACAGGACGACTTCGGCAAATGCGATGCTGCGCACTTTGACGCGCTGCTTGAAGGCTGCATCGCCCAAGCGCCCGAGCTTGAAGCGCTGATGCGCCGTCACATCGACCGCCGGCTCCAAGACCTCTCGCCGGTGGAACACAGCGTGCTCTTGATCGGCCTGTTCGAGCTGCAAAACTTCGTGGCCATCCCTTACCGGGTGGCGATCAACGAAGCTGTTGAGTTGGCCAAGGCCTTCGGCGGCACCGACGGTCACAAGTACGTCAACGGCGTGCTCGACCGGACCGCTGCGGATCTGCGCCCTGAAGAGGTCCAAGCGCAACGACAGCAACGCGGCGGCTGATCTCCACGCCTTCTGAGACGCCCTTGGTCATGCTCCATTCCTCCAGACCGCCCGTGCGCGATCGCTCCGACGACGATGCGGGGGAGTCCACCCTGCCCGGCGATCTGGAGCCGACGCATGGCATGGAGGCCAGCTTGGCCGGTGCGGAGTCTCTCTGGCCAGGGCAGCACACCGACCCAGAAGCCAGCCATGCGCCTGAGCGCGTGGTGGCCCTGCCCACGGTGGGCCATATCGGGCGCTACCAGCTCAAATACCACCTTGGCAAAGGCGGTATCGGTACCGTCTGGGCGGCCTACGACCCGCTGCTCTCGCGCCTGATCGCCATCAAGACGGTGCCGCTGGATTTGCCACAGCAGGATCTGCGGCGCATCAATCCGCAGTTCTTGGGCGAAGCGCGTGCTGCGGCCAACATGAGCCACAAACACATCGTCACGGTCTTTGACGCCGGCTTGAGCCCCGAAGGCGCTTACATCGCCATGGAGCTGCTCAACGGCAAGGACTTGGCGCAGATGCTGCGCTTGGGTTGGCGGCCAACGCCGGTAGAGTCGGCGCTGATCGTGCGTCGCATTGCCGACGCCTTGGCCTACGCCCACAGCCGGGGCGTGATTCACCGCGACATCAAGCCGGGCAACATTTTTATGGTCGGGCCGTCCAAGCCCTTGGTGCTGGATTTCGGCACCGCCAGCGTGGCGCACCGCAGCGAAGTGGGCGAGCCGGTGTTTGGTTCGCCCTATTACGCTTCGCCCGAACAAATTCAGGGCTTAAGCACCGACCCACGCACCGATGTTTATTCGCTCGGGGTGACGTTTTATGAGCTGCTCAGCGGCGAGAAGCCCTTCACCGGCCGATCCCTTGAAGACATCCTCGCCTCGGTGCGCAGGAGCCATCCCAAGCATTTACTGACCTTGGACCCGACCCTGCCGCGTGAGTTGGTCACCATCGTGCAAAAAGCCATGGCCGCCCTGCCTGAACAACGCCACGACAGCGCCGCCATGCTGTCCAAAGAAATCCGCCAATGGTTGTCATCGCATCCCGCCGAAATGGGTGACGCCGCCGAGAAAAATGGTGATCGCCCGGCATTTTCTCTGCGCCGCTACCTCAGCTTCGCCGCCATGGCCGGGCTTGGGGCCGCCGTCGCCGCAGCTGTGATGGCGTTGATGCAGCGCCATTGAAAAACATGGTCCATCCCCTGCCCCATCATCACCAGCACCAACACAACCGCTTGTCAGCGGATTTCAGGGTCTCCATGCGCATTTACTGGGAAGACACCGACGCTGGCGGCGTGGTGTTCTACGCCAACTACCTCAAGTTCTTTGAGCGCGCCCGCACCGAGTGGCTGCGCAGTGCGGGTTTCTCGCAAGAGGCCCTGCGCCACGAAACGCAGCGCATGTTTGTCGTCTCATCCACCGAAGTGCGCTACCTCGCCCCAGCACGGCTCGATGATCTGATCGATGTAAGCGTGTCTGTGGTCGAGGTGGGTCGCGCCAGCTTTCTCATTGATCAACAAGCCCGCCGGGGCAACGTGGTGCTGGCCGAAGGCCGGATCCGCGCCGGTTGTGTCGATGCCCGCACCTTCCGGCCGGCCCGCATGCCAGCGGCCCTGATCGCCGCCCTGCCCCTTCCACCCGAACTTCACGTTTCTCAAGCAGCACCATGAATCAGGACCTGAATATCCTGCACCTCGTCACCCAAGCCAGTTTCGTCGTCCAGTTGGTCATGGGCATCTTGCTCAGCGTCTCCGTGACCAGTTGGACCGTGATCATCAGCAAGTTTGTCGGCCTGAACCGGGTGCGCAACAACAACGAGACGTTTGAGCGCGAGTTCTGGGGCGGCAGCAGCTTGCAAGAGCTCTACAGCAGCAGCGAACACAACGCCGAAGAAGGCAAAGGCGCGCCCGTGGAGCGCATCTTCACGGCCGGCATGCGCGAATTCCTCAAGCTGCGTGAGCGGCGCATCAGCGACAGCGGCGCGTTGCTCGACGGCGCGCGCCGCGCCATGCGGGCCAGCTTGCAGCGCGAGATGGACGTGGTCGAGTCGCGCTTGTCCTTCCTCGGCACCGTCGGTTCGGTGTCACCGTACATCGGCCTGTTTGGCACCGTCTGGGGCATCATGCATGCCTTCACGGGCCTGTCGAACCTGCAACAAGTCACCTTGGCCACCGTGGCTCCGGGCATTGCCGAAGCGCTGGTCGCCACCGCCATCGGCCTGTTTGCCGCCATCCCGGCGGTGATCGCCTACAACCGCTTCGCCCACGACATCGACCGCATCGCCATGCAGATGGACACCTTCATGGAAGAGTTCTCCAACATCTTGGCGCGCAACATCGGTCAAAGCAGCGCAGGCACCGCCTCGGCCCAGCGTTAATCCTCAGCAGCAGCATCCTCGGCTTGGCGCAGCTCAAGGGCGCGGGCGTAAAGCGCCTTGCGCGGCTGGCTGCTCAATTCAGCGGCCAGATCAACCGCTTGGCGCAGCGGCAAAGCGCCCAACAAGGCGTTCAGCAGCTTCTCGGCCGCCGCTTGAGCCGGCAGCTCAGCGTCCACCGGGCTTTGGGCATGCAGCACCAGCACAAATTCTCCGCGCCGATGGTCGGCATCCTCAGCCAGCCAAGCCGGGCCCTGCGCAGCCGGCAAGGTGTGAATCTGCTCGAACTGCTTGGTCAACTCTCGGCACAGCGTGACGCGCCGCTCGGGCATGTGCTCGGCCAAAGCTTGCATGAGGGTTTCGATGCGATGCGGCGCTTCAAAAAGCACCGTGGTCATTGATTCCATCTGCAAGCGCTGAATGGCTTGGCTACGCTCGGCACCCTTGGGCGGCAAAAAGCCCACAAAGCGAAAACCGCCACCGCTCTTCTCGCCCGCTGAGCCGATATCGCCCGCCACCGACAAGGCCGTCAAGACGCTGCTCGGCCCCGGCAAAGGCACCACGTTGAACCCGGCCTGACGCACCGCCGCCACCAACCGCGCGCCCGGATCAGACACCGCAGGCGTGCCGGCATCACTGACAAAAGCCACCCGCTCGCCCAAAGCCAGCCGTTCGATGACGCGCTCAGCCGCTTGGCTTTCGTTGTGCTGATGCACTGCCATCAAGGCCGGTGACACCCCCAGACGATGCAGCATCTGCCCCGTCACCCGGGTGTCTTCGCAAGCCACGGCATGCACCGTGGCCAAGACATGGATGGCACGCAGACTCAAGTCGGCAAAGTTGCCAATCGGCGTGGCCACCACGTAGAGCGTTGCGGATGGGTATTGCTGGGCCCCGGCGGCGAACTGCGCGGCTTGTAAAAGAACAGACGAAGGCAACGTTGAGGACATGGCGTGGGTGACTGGGAACAATGCGTGAAAAGGGAGGCCGAAATGCCAACATCAGGAACAACCACCAAAGCTTGGGGTGACGCCGCTGAAACCCGTGCGCTGGCTCATCTGCAAGCCCACGGCTTGGCGCTGATAGCGCGCAATTATCGAGTGGCTGGCGGCCCCTCACGGCGCGGCGGCGAAATCGATTTGATCATGCGTGAGCGCGATGGCACCTTGGTCTTCGTCGAAGTCCGCCAACGCAGCTCCAGCGATTGGGGCGGGGCGGCGGCCAGCGTCACGGGGGTCAAACAGCGCCGGCTGATCCGCGCAGCACAGCATTACTTGCTGCGTCTGGCGGTTTGGCCACCGTGTCGCTTTGACGTCATCGCCATGGAAGATGACACCCTTGAATGGCTCAAAGCGGCCTTCGATGCCCGTTGAAGGTCGTTGAAGTCGGCGGAAACCCCTTCGGGCTCGAATATCATCGCGCCCATGCTCGAACAACGCATCCAGCAGCAGTTTTTTGACAGTGCTGACCTCAAATACACCGCCGCCGAAGCCATGACACGGCCTTTGGCCCAAGCGGTGCATGTCATTCTCGAAGCCATCACCAATGGCGGCAAAGTGCTGGCTTGCGGCAATGGCGGCTCAGCGGGCGACGCGCAACACTTTGCGGCCGAGTTTGTCGGCCGCTTCGAGCGTGATCGCCCCGGCTTGGCCGCCATCTCGCTGGTCACCGACACCTCGATCCTGACCGCCTTGGCCAACGACTACAGCTTCGAGCAGATCTTTGCCAAGCAAGTCCACGCCTTGGGCCAACCGGGCGACGTGCTGCTGGCCATCAGCACCAGCGGCAACTCGCCCAATGTGCTCGCCGCCATCGACGCCGCCCACGAAAAAGACATGACCGTGCTGGCCCTGACCGGCAAGGGCGGCGGGCAAATGGCGGCGCGACTGCTAGAGACCGACATCCACCTTTGCGTGCCGCACCAACGCACCGCCCGGATCCAAGAAGTTCATCTGCTGGCCTTGCACTGCTTGTGCGACGGCGTGGATACCTTGCTGCTGGGCGATGAAGACGGCGACGCTTGAACCCTATGCTGCATGCCATGCGAACTGCTTACACCGCTGCTCCCTCGTCTCGCTCCTCCCTGAGCTTGGGCCTCGCCCTTGCTGCAACCCTGCTGCTGAGCGGCTGCACGGCGCCCCTCATGCTGGGTACAGCGCTCTTTGGGGGCGCAGCTTGGGTCATGTCGGACAAACGCACACCGGGCTTGCAGCTCGAAGACCACACCATTGAGATCAAGGCCTACAACCGGGCGGTCGAACTCATTGGTGATAAGGGCCATGTGGTGGTGACCAGCTTCAACCGCCAAGTGCTGCTGACCGGCGAAGTCTTCAACGAGTCCGACAAGCGGGCGGTCGAGCAAGCGGCGCGGCGCGTCGAGAACGTCGCCAGCGTCACCAACGAGATGGTGGTGACGTGGCCGAGTTCGTCGTCAGAGCGTTCCAACGACCTGATGCTGGCGACCAAGGTCCGCGCCACCTTGATTGACGCCAGCAATTTGCCTTCCCAGGCGTTCAAAGTGGTGGTGGAGCGCGGAGTGGTTTATCTGATGGGCCGGGTCAAGGCGGCTGAAGCCAACAAGGCGACGGAGTTGACCCGCAACATCGCAGGCGTGCGCAAGGTGGTGCGACTGTTGGACATCGTCACGCCCGACCCCGCCGATCCAGCCTTGCTGCCACCCCGACCCACGACCAGCAACTTCTGAGTCAAAGGCGCGTCGGCGTCGGGCCGTGCCACGCCTTAGCGTAGCCGACGGATCAAGCTAGAGGTATCCCAACGTCCGCCGCCCAAGGCTTGGAGGTCGGCGTAGAAGCGATTGACCGTCTCGGTCACGGGCAAGGCCGCACCGTTGCGCTGAGCCTCGTCGAGCACGATGCCCAAGTCTTTGCGCATCCAATCGACCGCAAAGCCGAAATCAAAGCGGTCGGCCAGCATCGACAAGCCCCGGTTGTCCATTTGCCAGCTCTGCGCAGCACCTTGGCCGATCACGCCCAACACTTGGGGCATATCCAGCCCCGCTTTCTCGCCAAAGGCCAAGGCTTCTGACAAGCCTTGCAGCAAGCCGGCGATGCAAATCTGATTGACCATCTTGGCCAGCTGCCCACTGCCACTCGGGCCCACGTGGGTCACTGCCCGGGCGTAACACGCCAACACCGGCTGCACACGGGCAAAGGCTTCGGCTTCGCCGCCACACATCAGGGTCAGAAGGCCTTTTTCAGCGCCGACTTGGCCGCCGGACATGGGGGCATCCATGAAGGCCACCCCCGAAGCCTGCGCCACGCCGTGAAGCTCACGCGCCACGTTGGCCGACGCTGTGCTGTGATCGACGATCACGGCCCCGGCTTGCAAGCCGGCCAAGACGCCAGCCGGCCCCAGCAGCACCGAGCGCAAATCATCGTCGTTGCCCACACAAGTCATCACGATGTCCGCCCCCAACGCGGCTTGATGCGGGGTGGGGGCCACGACGGGTGCGATGGCACCAGCGTGCTGATGCGCTTGCCACCAAGCCTGCGCCTTGGCGTGGGTGCGGTTGTAAACCTGCACGCGGTAGCCATGACGCACCAAATGGGCGGCCATCGGCCCACCCATCACACCCAAGCCGATGAAGGCCAAGACGGGCTTCTGCACCGCCATCACACCAACCTCAAGTCGTCCAGACTACGACCACTGCCCATACCACTGCCACTGCCGGATTTGGTATTGCCGCCGGACGAGCTACCGGAACCACCGCCACCGCCCTTCGCAAGTTGGGCTCCACGTCCGGTACCCGTTTTCATCATGAGGCTCAAATCCCCCACCGAATCAGCGTTACGCAAGGCATCTTCAAGGGAGATTTGATGGCTCTGGAACAAGTCATAGAGAGCTTGGTCAAAGGTCTGCATGCCAATATCGCGGCCCTTTTTCATCACTTCCTTGATCTCAGCCACCGCACCCTTGAAGATCAAATCCGAAATCAACGGGGTATTGATCAAGATTTCAACCGCTGCGGCTCGCCCTGATTCGTTCTCACGCGGCACCAAGCGCTGAGAAATCATCGCCTTGAGATTGAGCGAAAGGTCCATCAGCAACTGTTGACGCCGCTCTTCGGGGAAGAAATTCACCACCCGATCCAGCGCCTGATTGGCGTTGTTGGCATGCAAGGTACCCACGCACAAGTGGCCCGTCTCCGCAAAGGCCAAGGCATGTTCCATGGTCTCTCGATCGCGGATTTCTCCCATCAAGATCACATCCGGGGCTTGGCGCAGGGTGTTTTTAAGCGCGGATTCCCAGTCGAGGCTGTCGATGCCGACCTCTCGCTGCGTCACGATGCTGTTCTTGTGCGGATGCACGAACTCAATCGGATCTTCGATGGTGATGATGTGATGCTGCGCGTTGGCATTGCGGTGATCAATCATGGCCGCCAGCGACGTGCTCTTGCCCGAGCCGGTCGCCCCCACCACGATCACCAAGCCACGCTTTTGCATGGCCACATCCTTCAAGACAGCCGGCAACGCCAAGCCGTCCATGGTGGGCACAGTCGTCGGGATGGTGCGCAGCACCATGCC
Organism: Leptothrix toolikensis (SeqCode); assembly: GCF_057922285.1. Classification (NCBI taxonomy): domain Bacteria; kingdom Pseudomonadati; phylum Pseudomonadota; class Betaproteobacteria; order Burkholderiales; family Sphaerotilaceae; genus Leptothrix; species Leptothrix toolikensis (SeqCode). Next base: position 10,115 of record NZ_JBYSVC010000039.1, on the reverse strand, counting down.
CACATGCATCTGCTGCACAAAGGCATTGACCCGAAAGCGCCCCACACCTTGCGGCGAAATGGCGAAGTTGCACTCTTTGGTGCGCTCGAACTCAGCAGCTTGCTTGTCGCTCATGATGGCCCGAGCTAAGGCCAAGGTGTGCTGCCCCGTGAGAGGTTGCGGCGAGATCTTGGTCACCTTGCCATCAATTTTGATGGCCGGTGGGAAATCTGCCGTCAGGAAAAGATCTGAGCCCTTGCGCGAGACCAGCAAGCGCAGAAGGTCGTTGATGAACTTGGAGGCCTGGTCGCGTTCCATGGTGGGCTGGGGCTTAAGTTCTGGGAAGGGTCGAAAGCATGTTAACCCGGCTTAGCCCGGAAAGTTCTCAGGCACTTTGGCTTTGGAACGTGCTTCAGCAGGGGTGATCACATTGCGCTTGACCAAATCCGACAGCGCTTGATCAAGGGTCTGCATGCCTTGGGCTTGGCCGGTCTGGATCACCGAGTACATCTGCGCCACTTTGTTTTCGCGAATCAGGTTACGAATCGCGGGCGTGCCCAGCATGATTTCGTGCGCTGCCGCCCGACCCGTGCCGTCACGGGTCTTGCACAGGGACTGAGAAATCACGGCCACGAGCGATTCAGACACCATCGCCCGCACCATTTCTTTTTCAGCCGCCGGGAACACGTCAACGATCCGGTCCACGGTCTTGGCGGCGCTGGAGGTGTGCAGGGTACCGAACACCAAGTGACCCGTTTCAGCCGCTGACAGCGCCAGCTGGATGGTTTCCAAGTCACGCATTTCACCCACCAAGATCGCGTCCGGATCTTCCCGCAGGGCGGCCTTCAAGGCCGCAGCGAACGACTTGGTCTGCACGTGGACTTCACGCTGATTGACCAAGCATTTCTTCGACTCATGGACGAATTCGATGGGGTCTTCGACCGTCAGGATGTGGCCGTACTCGGTTTCGTTGAGGTGGTTGACCATGGCGGCCAAGGTGGTGCTCTTGCCCGAGCCCGTCGGGCCCGTCACCAGCACCATGCCTTTGGTCTTCAGGGCCAACTCGGCAAACAGCTTGGGGGCTTTCAGATCTTCGAGGGACAAGATCTTGCTCGGAATGGTCCGAAACACCGCTGCGGCACCCCGGTTTTGCACAAAGGCATTGACCCGAAAACGCGCCAAACCAGCGATGGGGAAGGAAAAGTCAGCCTCCCACATTTCGTCGTAGGTTTTGCGCTGCTTGTCATTCATGACGCCGTACACCATTTCCTTGACCTGTTCATGGGTCATCGGATCGACATTGATACGGCGCACATCCCCATTGACACGGATCATGGGGGCCAAGCCCGCCGAGAGGTGCAAGTCGGAGGCTTTGTTGCGGACGGTGAACTGGAGCAGGGATTCGATGTTCATCGGGCAGAACGAGTGAAAAATAAGAGCCGTGACCCCCGCAAATAAGGGGCTCGGAGTTAATCTGCGAATTATGACCACCCTCTCGACCCATCTTCAATCCGTTCATCGACACATCCACGACGCTTGTCGGGCCGCAGGGCGGGATGAGGACAGCGTTAAGTTGCTGGCCGTGAGCAAAACCCAGCCCGCTGATGCCGTTCGGGCCGTGTATGCCACCGGCCAGCGCGCCTTTGGCGAGAACTACGTCCAAGAAGCCTTGGACAAAATCAACACCTTGGCCGATCTACGCGCCAAGCTTGAATGGCACTTGATTGGCCCTTTACAAGCCAACAAAACAAGGGTGGTGGCGGAGGCTTTTGACTGGGTTCACAGCGTAGATCGTCTCAAGATCGCTCAACGCCTCTCCGATCAGCGGCCCAGCCATCTGCCACCGCTGTCGATCTGCCTACAAGTCAACATCAGCGCTGAAATCAGCAAAAGCGGCCTGAGCCCCGACAACGTGCGGCCGCTGGCCCATGAAATCGCCCGCCTGCCGCGCCTGCGCCTGCGGGGTTTGATGGCGATCCCCGAGCCCGCCGCCACGCTCGCAGCCCAACGTGTACCGCATCGCGCGCTACACACCCTTTTCGAACAGTTACGCGCCGACGGCCTTGATCTGGACACCTTATCGATGGGCATGAGCGCGGACATGGAAGCGGCCATCCTTGAAGGGGCCACCATGGTGCGCGTCGGCACCGCGATCTTCGGCGCGCGCAGCTGAGGCCCCTGCGACAAAAAACCACCATGCGCAACGAAAGCGACCAAAGCGGCGAAAGCCACCAAGCTCGAACGTTGCATGGACTGCATGGGCTGTCCTCGGCGGACTGGGAACACGTGGCCCAACGCGCCCGGCCCTGGATCGAAGCGGTCCGCACCCATCCCGCGCCGTTCTGGGCCTTGGAGTCGCTGCTGCAAAGCTATCCGATCTCCAGCCCTGAGGGCTTGGCCCTGATGCGTCTGGCCGAAGCCTTGTTGCGCATCCCCGACGACGCAACAGCGGCAAGGCTGATGCGCGATCAGCTGGGTCACGCGCCCTTCCCCTTGTGGGTTGGGGGCTGGAGTGCCGAACGGCTCCAGCACGTCGGCCTGCCGGGGGTGCTCAACATGGCCCGGCACGCGCTGCGCCTCTTGGGTGAGCAATTTGTTTTCGCCCAAGACCTGCCTGCCGCCTTGGCGCGCGCGCACCGAAACCGTCAAGGCCAGCCTCAGCTGCGCTACAGCTTCGACATGCTTGGCGAAGGGGCCCGCACCGCAGCCGACGCCCAAGCGCACCAAACGGCTTATCACCAAGCCATCGAACAGCTCGCCGCACGCGGTGTGCCCTCAAGCCCCGAAGAGGGTGACGGCCTTTCGATCAAGCTCTCGGCCTTGGAGCCGCGCTACGAAGCCCTTCAGCATGCCCGGGTGATGCGGCAACTCGTCCCCCGGGTGATGCAGCTGGTCGATGCCGCCGCCCGCGCCAACCTGAATCTGACCTTGGACGCCGAAGAAAGCGAGCGGCTGCCGCTGTCGCTGGCGGTGTTCGAGGCCTTGGCCAAGCATGTCGCTCAGCAGCATCCACACTGGCGTGGGCTGGGGCTGGCGGTTCAGGCCTACCAACGCCGGGCGATCGACACGGTGGACGAGGTGATCGCCATCGCCCGCCGCCAGCGCTTGCGGCTGATGGTGCGACTGGTGAAAGGAGCGTATTGGGATGCAGAGATCAAGCGCGCCCAGGTCTTGGGTCTTGATGACTACCCGGTCTGGACCCATAAAGACCATACCGACTTAGCGTACTTAGCCTGCGCCCGGCGCTTGCTGGCAGAGCCCTCGCTGATCTACCCACAGTTCGCCAGCCATAACGCCAGCAGCATCGCCGCCGTGATGCACATGGCAAACCCGCACATGGGACAGCACAACATCCCCTTCGAGCTGCAACGCCTGCACGGTATGGGCACAGGGTTGTACCAAGCGATCCGGCAAAGCACGGACGCCACCGCCCCACCGCACCCACCACCCGTGCGCATCTACGCCCCCGTGGGCGCGCAGCGCGATTTGCTGGCGTACTTGGTGCGCCGTTTGCTCGAAAACGGGGCCAACGCCTCGTTTGTTCATCAGCTGGCTGACCCGCAGCAGTCCGTTGAGACCTTGCTGGCTGCACCACAGGTCCAGCCCAGCGCCCCGGCCCACCTGCCGCTGCCACGCGATCTGTACGGCCCAGCACGACGCAACGCGCGCGGGCTGGATCTGTGCTCGCCCACCGATTTGGCCGCCGTGCAGCACACCCTTCGCACCTTGCCCTCCAGCCCGGAGGTGCCGCCGCATGGGCCGCAAGACGCTAACCGCGCTATGGCAAGCTTGGCCCGCGCCCAACCCCGCTGGAACGCCACCCCCTTGGTCGAGCGCTGCGCCGTGCTGCAACGCACCGCCGATGCGCTTGAAGCGCGCTTGGCCGAGTTCTGCGCCCGCTTGGTGCGTGAAGGCCGCAAGACGCTAGGCGATGCGCTGGCCGAAGTGCGCGAAACCATCGACCTCTGCCGCTACAACGCGCAACAAGCCATGGCGCAGCTCGCGCCCCAAACCCTGCCGGGGCCGACGGGCGAGCACAACGAGCTGCGCTTGCACGGACGCGGGGTGTTTGTCTGCATCAGCCCGTGGAACTTTCCGTTGGCGATCTTTGCTGGCCAAGGGGTGGCCGCTTTGGTAGCGGGCAACACCGTGGCAGCCAAACCCGCCGCGCAGACCCCAGCGGTGGCCGACGCCTTTGCCGAGCTGCTGTTCGACGCCGGTCTGCCACGCACGGCCCTGCGGGTGCTGCACGGCTCAGGCCCCACCGTGGGCATGGCCTTGGTCGCGCATCCGCTCTGTGCCGGGGTGAGCTTCACCGGCTCCACCGCCGTGGCCAAGACAATTCAGCGCCAGCTCGCAGCCAGCGACGGACCCATCGTCCCCCTGATCGCCGAGACCGGCGGCCTCAACGCCATGATCGTCGATGCCAGCGCCTTGCCCGAGCAGGTGGTGGACGCGGTGCTGCAAAGCGCCTTCGGCTCGGCCGGTCAGCGCTGCTCGTGCCTGCGCTTGCTGTGCCTGCACACCAGCATCGCCGAAGCTGTGCTGACGATGCTGGCCGGTGCAATGCAAACCTTGGTGCTGGGCGACCCCGCCGATGAAGCCACCGACATCGGCCCCATCGTGGACCGCGCCGCGCACGCCCAGCTGTGCCAACACCTCGAACGCCTAGAGCGCGACGCCAAGCTGGTGGCACGCACACCCATGCCGCCCAACTTCACCGCCATTCATGGGGCCACGCACATCGCCCCGGTGGTGTTTGAGCTCGGCAGCGTGGCGGAGCTGCGTGAGGAAATCTTCGGCCCCGTGCTGCATGTGGTGCGTTGGTCGGGGGGCGATTCTGGGGGTGATGACGGCGTGGATCAGCTGGTCGAGCAAATCAACGCGCTGGGCTATGGCCTGACGCTGGGGGTGCAGACCCGGCTGGACCAGCTTGCCGAACACATCGCCGACCAAGCCCGCGTGGGCAATGTGTACGTCAATCGCAACATGATCGGCGCGGTGGTGGGTGTGCAGCCTTTCGGCGGCCAAGGCCTGTCGGGTACCGGCCCCAAGGCGGGCGGGCCGCATTACCTGCCGCGCTTTTGCGTGGAACAAACCGTCACGCTCAACACCACCGCTGCCGGGGGCAACGCAACGCTGCTGAGCGCTGCTCATCAGTACACTGCCGGCCCATGAGCTCACACCCTACCCTTGCATTCATCGGCGGCGGCAACATGGCCAGCGCCATCCTCGGCGGCCTGATCGCCAGCGGCACCCCGGCCCAACACCTCGTGGTCGTTGAACCCTTCGAGGCCCAACGCGTGGTGCTGACCGAGAAGTTCGGCGTTCAAACCTTCGCCAGCGCCGAGGCCGCCTCCACCGCCTTGACGCAAGCCACGATGGTGGTCTGGGCAGTCAAGCCGCAAAGCTTTGCCGAAGCGGCGGCCCCTTGCGCGGCCTGGGTTCACCAAGCCGTGCAGGTGTCAGTGATGGCGGGCATCCGCAGCGACGCCATCGCCCGCGCCACCGGCTCAGACCGGGTGGTGCGCGCCATGCCCAACACCCCGGCGCTGATCGGTCAAGGCATCGCCGGCCTTTTTGCCCGCGCCTCGGTGAGCAGCACTGAGCGCCAACAGGTCGAAGCCCTGCTCGCCCCCACGGGCGCGCTGCTTTGGGTCGGGCAAGAAAGCGATCTCGACGCCGTGACCGCGCTATCCGGCTCGGGCCCGGCCTACATCTTTTATTTCATCGAAGCCATGATGACGGCGGCTGAGCGCATGGGTCTGAGCGCCGAGCAAGGCAAAGCCTTGGCGCTGGCGACCTTCTCTGGGGCCACCGAGTTGGCGCGCCGCTCGGACGAGTCGCCCGCCGTGCTGCGCGAGCGTGTCACCTCCAAGGGTGGCACCACCTACGCCGCCCTGAGCGCCATGAACGCCGCCCACGTGGACACCGCCTTCATCGACGCCATGCAAGCCGCCCGCCAGCGCGCCAGCGAACTGGGCGATCAGTTCGGTTCAGCCGGCCGATAAGGACCACGCGGTAACGCGGTCGCCCCTTGCCAGAACACCTGCTCGTGGGCCTGTCGGGCCAAGGGCATGTAGTTCGGCGCAGCGCGCGCCATGGCTGCCGCGATCACCGCACCCAGCAAGCCGTTGTTGTTGTTTTGCGGCTGGTACTGCTGCACTTGGTGCGCCTTCCACAGCTCCTGTGCGTCCTTGCTGACGATGCGGTAGTCAAACTCGACCGACACCGTCGTCTGCAAGACCACATAGCGCGCTTCCCAGCGCTTGATGGTGACGTAGAGGATGGCATCCGCGCCAAACAGCTTGGCCAAAGCCTGCGGCGGCTGCTTGTGGATCTGCTCGCCCTCGTAAAAGCCCTCCTGCTCCAACACCAGCTTGGTGGTGTGAACCGGGAAGACGTAGTAACCCTTCTCAGCCAGCGGTGCCGCCAGCGTCGCCAACAGGTAGTTGGGGGCATCGACATCGAGCGACTGATTGACCACCGGCACCACCAAGATGGAGCGCGGCACGGCCTTGGTGATCAAAGCGGGCTCAGCGGGGGGCGGGGGCGTGGCGCAACCGCCCAAAGCCAAGGCCGTCAAAACACCCAAGCACGCCCAAGAGGTAGAGGAGGTACGCAACATCGTCATGGCTTGCTCCCGGCAGCACGGCGCTCAATGGCGCGAATCATGGCAGTCATGAGCGCGCTGCTCTCCGGCCAAGCTTGCTGCTCCTTGCGGTAGTAGCTCACGGCCGTGTCGCTCTTGCCCGACTGAAAGTAAAGCGTCCCCAGCTCGGCGTACAAGCCCGGGGCGACTTTGCCCTTGGCCTCTTCTTGGGCCGTGATGTGTTCTTCGAGCTTGAGGCGCATCTCGACCGCTTTTTCCGGCTGCTTGTAGCTGCGGTAGAGCAAGCCCTCGTAATCGCCCCAGGCATAAAGCGGCTGGCGCTGTGCGCAACCGCCCACCAAAAGCAGCGTCAATGGCAGCATCCACAGACGTGACCAACGTGATAGACGTGACATGAACCCTCCCCAAAAACATCAAGGCAGGATCAAGGTGCGGCTGGTGCCATCACCGAGATACACCTGCTCGTCCAGCAACACCCGTGTGCCATCGCGCACCTGAATGCGATGCGTGCCCGGCAAGACCCGCAAGGTCCCTTGGCCTTCGATAGCCTCCAGCACCGATCCGGCGTCCAGACCATCGACCCACACCCGTGCAGCACCGGGGAAAACACCCCCTGCGGCCTTGAAAGCGATCTGCGGGCGCAGATCAGCCACGCTTTGCTTTTCAGTCGGAAACTGCACGCAGCCGCTCAAGCTCAGCAAGCAACTGCCTGAAGCCCCTGCCACCACGACCACCGAAGCGGCCATCGACATGGCCTTGATCATTGCGCGCTTCATCATTGACCCCCTTGCTGCCGCACCACCAAGTCGGTGAGTTTGTGGCCCGCCAAGGAGCCACTCACCACACTGACCACCGAGCCTTCGGTCGCTTCCGAATCGCCAAAGAGCGCATCCACCCGCACCTTGGCCACCTCTTGGCCCGGCAGCGTGATGTCAAAGCCGGTCTGGGGTGATTTGATCTTTTTGCCCACGGTCAACACCGCCAGCACCATGCCGGGCGTCAAGCCTTGGGCTTTGCCGCCCGCGAGAAAAATCTGGCCCTGCTCGGCGGCAAGAAACGCCGTCTGCCAAGGCCGAGCACTCAGCTCCGTCCCCAAGCGGCTGACCACATCGGACACCGCTTGGCGGATGGCCGCGTCGTTGAGCGTGCCGTCATAGCTGGCGGTGGAGCCAAAACCCAGGGTCGAGGCCGATTCCACCGAAGCCTCGCCCGCCCCTGAAGTGGCAAAGAACACGTGGGCGGTGCTGGTATCGACCAGCCGCACGTCGATCTTGGCAAACGCCACTTGGCGCTTGCTGTCCGAGAGAAAGCCGGTTTGGCCGATGTTCTTGCGGCCAAATTCGGTCAGCGAGCCGACGATCAGCGCATCCACGCCGATCACATTGAGCTGCGCGCCAGTGAGCTTGCCTTCTTCTTTGACGCGGCCCAGATCGGGGCGCTCAAAAACCAAGTAGCGCCCGGACTCCGTCAGCGCCTTGCTGAGCATGTCGGTGACTTGCTTGCCCAGCGGATCGTCTTGCGCGTCACGCAGCAACGACTGGCCGTAATGGGTTTCGTTGGAAATCCGCCCCAGCGCGATCTTGCGCTTGAGCTGCGGCACCGCCGGGGCAGCGTTCAGCACCGCTTGTTGCGCTTGGCGCTGCGCCGCTTGCGACGGCAGGGACTCGCGCTGGCTCACCGGCGGGGTTTGCACCGCACAACCCGCCAAAATCGTCGCGAGCGGTACCGCGAGCACCCAGTGCTTGTTGATCACCATCCTGTAACGCATGAAACGCGCTCCTTTGAAAAGCATTGGAATTCGGCTCACAAGCCTACGGCATGATGCACATCATGAATACCCTCATGAACACCTTGTCCTACGTTCAACCCACCGCGACCAGCCCCTGGGGCGTCTACTTGGCTCAAGTGGACCGGGTGCTACCGTACTTGGGTGAGCTGGCGCGCTGGGCCGAGACCTTGACGCATCCCAAACGCTCCTTGATCGTCGATGTGCCCATCGAGATGGACAACGGCACGGTGCAGCACTTCGAGGGCTACCGCGTGCAGCACAACCTGAGCCGGGGCCCGGGCAAAGGCGGGGTGCGCTATCACCCGCAGGTCAATCTGGAAGAAGTGATGGCGCTGGCCGCATGGATGACGGTCAAAAACGCCGCCTTGAACCTGCCCTACGGCGGGGCCAAGGGCGGCATCCGCGTCGATCCGAAGCTGCTTTCTTTGAAGGAGCTGGAGCGCTTGACACGGCGCTACACCAGCGAGATCGGCATCATCATCGGCCCGCAGCAAGACATCCCGGCACCCGACGTGAACACCAACCCGCAGATCATGGCGTGGATGATGGACACCTATTCGATGAACACCGGCACCACCGCCACCGGCGTCGTCACCGGCAAACCGATCCACTTGGGCGGCTCGCTCGGGCGGGTCAAAGCCACCGGCCGGGGCGTGTTTGTCACCGGCCGTGAAGCGGCGCGGCGACTCCATCTCGACTTGAACGGCGCGCGCGTGGCGGTGCAAGGCTTTGGCAATGTCGGCTCAGCAGCGGCCGAGCTCTTCCAGCAAGCCGGGGCCAAGATCGTGGCGATCCAAGACCATTCGGGCACGATCATCAACCCCAAGGGCTTTGACTTTGCCGAGCTCATGCCCTACGTCCAGCGCCACGGCGGGGTCCAAGGCTTTGCCCAAGGCGAAGCGGCCGACCACGAAGCGTTTTGGGATACCGACTGCGAAATTCTGATTCCGGCCGCCTTGGAAGGCCAGATCAACGTGGACCGCGCCGGCCGCATCAAGGCACGCTTGGTGCTTGAAGGGGCCAACGGCCCGACGCACCCAGATGCGGACGACTTGCTGCATGAGCGCGGCATTTTGGTGGTGCCCGACGTGATCTGCAACGCCGGCGGCGTGACGGTGTCGTACTTCGAGTGGGTGCAGGATTTTTCAAGCTTTTTCTGGACCGAAGACGAGATCAACCTGCGGCTCGACAAAATCATCGTGGACGCGCTGCGCCGCGTCTGGGACACCGCTGATCACCATCACATCACCTTGCGCACGGCGGCATTCACCGTCGCTTGTGGACGCATCCTTGCGGCACATCAGGAACGCGGCCTCTACCCTTGATACGCTCGGTAAGCGTCTATTTCGGGTCTGTTTTGGAGTTTGCCCATGTCCCACCCCTACGTCTGGTCCGAGGATCTGACCCTTCAGCATCCGCGCCTGGATGCCATCCACCAAGCCTTCATCGACCACTTGGCCTCAACCTACGTGGCCTTGGGTGCTGACCACGCCACGCTGTTGGAGCGCTTTGACGCCATGGTGGCGCACACCATCGAGCACTTCGAGATCGAAGACCGCTGGATGGTCGCCACCGGCTATCCCATTGAGAACTGCCACAGCTCGCAGCACCGCCAAGTGCTCGATCTGCTGCAAGACATCCGCCGACAAGTGCTTGAAAACGGCAGCGGCGAGCTGATCGGCCGCTTGTTGCCCGAACTGGTCGAATGGTTCAGCCAACACGCCCAAGGAGCTG
>NZ_JBYSVC010000038.1:0-24289 GCF_057922285.1 Leptothrix toolikensis (SeqCode) | reverse complement strand
CCGGCTTACCCCGCCGTGCCGCTGCGTCGCGCTGGCGCAGGTCGGCGAGTTTGTCGCCGATGCGGATTTCTAGGCCCCGAGGCACGGGGGCGTAGTACTGGGTGGCGGGGTCCATGCGATCGGGGAAATACGCCACCCCAGCGGCGAAGGCGTCGGGCTCGTCGTGGGCGTAGCGATAGGCTTGGCCCGCGCCCAGCGCTTGCATCAGCGCCGTGGGGGCGTTGCGCAAATGCATGGGCACGGGCGCACTGCCCGCTTGTTGGACCGTGCGTTGGACGGCCTTGAAGGCGTTGTAGACCGCGTTGGACTTGGGGGCCACCGCCAGATAGATCACCGCTTGGGCCAGGCTCAAATCGCCCTCGGGCGAGCCAAGGCGCTCGTAGGCCTCCAAGGCGTCGAGCACCAAGCGCAAGGCGCGCGGGTCGGCCAAGCCGATGTCCTCGCTGGCCATGCGCACCAAGCGGCGGCCGATGTAGCGCGGGTCGGCGCCGCCGTCGAGCATGCGCATGAACCAGTAGAGCGCGGCGTCCGGGTTGCTGCCACGCACCGATTTGTGCAGGGCGGAGATGCTGTCAAAGAAGACGTCGCCACCCTTGTCATAGCGACGCAACTGCGCCCCCAAAGCACGCTCCAGCAAAGCGGCGTCGATCACCTCCGCCGCCGGGCCGGCCACGCGGGCGACGCTTTCAAACGCGTTGAGCAAGCGCCGCGCATCACCGTCGGCGTAGGCCACCAACTGCTCAACGGCCTCAGGGCTTAAAGGCGGTGCAGCCAAGGCTTGGCGGCCCCGTTCGAGCAAAGCGGCCAGATCGGTCGCACCAATGGGTTGGAGCACATGCACGGTGGCCCGCGACAGCAAGGCCGAATTAAGCTCGAAGGATGGGTTTTCGGTGGTGGCACCGATGAAGGTAAAAAGCCCCGCTTCCACATGCGGCAAGAAGGCGTCTTGCTGCGACTTGTTGAAGCGATGCACCTCATCGACAAACACGATGCTGCGCCGACCTTGGGCCTGCCAAAGCCGCGCCTGTTCAACCGCTTCGCGGATCTCTTTGACCCCGCCCAGCACGGCGGAGATGGCGATCATCTCGGCCCCACAGGCTTGGGCGGTTAGGCGTGCCAAGGTGGTTTTGCCCACCCCGGGCGGCCCCCAAAGGATCATGGAAGAAAGCTGGCCGGTCTCGAACGCGACCCGCAGCGGCTTGGCCGGCCCGAGCAAATCAGGCTGACCGATCACCTCATCCAGCGACTGCGGCCGCAACCGCTCGGCCAGCGGCACGCTGCTGCTACCAGCATGGCGACCACCGTGGCTTAGAGGCTGCACCGCCGGGTTCACTGCTTGAGCACGTCCACGCCCTTGGGCGGTGTCCACTGGAAACGCTGCGGGCTGAGCGTCGGATTGGTTTCGACGCGGCTGAAATCGAGCCGCGAGTGCTGCCCAAAGGCGTCGGCGATGTCCATGGCCACAAGCGCCCCGGCCTTGAAGCCGATGCGCAGGTTGCGGATCGAGCCTTCGCTCACCTTGGGCGTGGCACGCACCCACTGCACGCCGTCCAGATCGGGCTCGGCTTGCAAGGTGAAATCGCGCTCGATGCCCGAGCCCGCCAGCACCGCCGCCGGGGTGGCCCCCAAAGCGGTGTCAAAAGCACGCACCGTGACTTGGTTGAGGTCGGCGTCAAAGAGCCAAACCTGCTTGCCGTCGGCCACGATCAGCTGCTCGTAGGGCCGGGTGTAGTCGAAGCGGAAGCGGTTCGGCCGCTGGAACTCGAAGGTGCCGGCGGAGCTTTTCTTCTTGCTGCCGTCCGGCGCGGTCACCACTTGCACAAAGTTGGCGCGCGCAGCATGCACCTCGCGCCCAAAGGCTTTGAGCGCCTCGACCGCATCAGCACCGCCGGCCCATGTGCCAAGGCTACTGAGGCTCAAGCCCAGCGCCCAAACCACCGTTTTGAAGTTCATGCCCATCCCCGTCGTCGGCTCAGTCATCGGCTTAATCATCAGCCTTGGCCGGCACCAGCAGATCGCGGTTGCCGTTGGTGGCCATGCCGGAGACCAGACCCGATTTTTCCATCTGTTCCAGCAAGCGCGCCGCCCGGTTGTAGCCGATGCGCAAGTGCCGCTGCACCAGCGAGATCGACGCACGCCGGTGCTGCATGACGATCGCCACCGCTTGGTCGTACATCGGATCGGCCTCGCCATCACCGCCTTGAGCGCCCTCACCGGCCGAACCACCCCCGGCTTCGTTGTCGAGCGTGCCGCCCTCCAAGATGCCTTCGATGTAGTTCGGCTCGCCTTGGGCGCGCAGGGCGCTCACCACGCGGTGCACCTCTTCATCACTGACAAACGCGCCGTGGACCCGCACCGGCAAGCCGGTACCGGGCGCGAGGTAAAGCATGTCGCCTTGGCCCAGCAAGGCCTCAGCGCCCATCTGATCAAGGATGGTGCGGCTGTCGATCTTGCTGCTGACTTGGAACGCAATGCGCGTCGGGATGTTGGCCTTGATCAGGCCGGTGATCACGTCCACGCTGGGTCGCTGGGTGGCCAAGATGAGGTGGATCCCCGCCGCGCGGGCTTTTTGGGCCAAGCGGGCGATCAGCTCTTCGATCTTCTTGCCAACCACCATCATCAAGTCGGCCAACTCGTCGATCACCACCACCACATGGGGCAGCTCTTCCAAGGGCTCGGGCTGCTCAGGGGTCAGGCTGAAGGGGTTGGCAATCGACTCGCCACGCTCTTTGGTATCGACGATCTTCTTGTTGTAGCCCGCCAGATTGCGCACGCCCAAACGGCTCATGAGCCGATAGCGACGCTCCATCTCGGCCACACACCAGTTGAGCGCGTTGGCCGCTTGCTTCATGTCGGTCACCACCGGCGCCAGCAAATGACCGATGCCTTCGTAGACGCTCATTTCAAGCATCTTCGGGTCGATCAAGATCAGGCGCACTTCGCGCGGGCTCGACTTGTAGAGCAGCGACAGGATCATCGCGTTGATGCCCACCGACTTGCCCGAGCCGGTGGTGCCGGCCACCAGCAAGTGCGGCATGCGCGCCAAGTCAGCCACCACGGGTTGTCCCACGATGTCTTTGCCCAGCACCAAGGTGAGGTGCGAGGCTGATTTGCCATACACCTCGGAGCCGACGATTTCAGACAAGCGGATGGTTTGTCGGCGCAGATTGGGCAACTCCAGCGCCATGCAAATCTTGCCGGGAATGGTCTCCACCACCCGGATCGAGGTGAGACTCAGTGAGCGCGCCAAATCCTTGGCCAAGCCCACCACCTGGGAGCCTTTGACGCCGGTGGCGGGCTCAATCTCGTAACGCGTGATCACCGGCCCCGGTTGGGCCAAGGTGACGCGCACTTCGACGCCAAAATCGCTGAGCTTTTTCTCGATCAGCCTTGAGGTCATGTCGAGCGACTCTTGCGGCACCGATTCGATCTTGCTCGAAGGAGCGTCCAGCAAATCAATCCGAGGAAGTGCCGAGCTGCGACCGACACGGTCGGCCAAGGGCAGGATCCAATCCGGTAGCGGTGCCGGGGCGGGCGTGACCACGGGCATCGGCGAAGCGGCCTTTGGTTCGGCCGCCATGACAGCAGCCGGCAAAGCCGGTGGATCAGCCGCTTGGAGGCCAAAACCAGGCTCTTGGCCGATTCCAGGCTTCAGATCCAGTTCCGTATCCGGGTGGATCATCGGCTCGATACGCTCTGCTTTACCGGCATTTGCGCCACCCCGCGTAGCGGTTGTCTTGCGCTCTTGATCAAGCTCACGCTCGCGCGCTCGGAATGCTTGTTCACCGATACGTGCGTCTTCAGCTTGCTCTTTGCGCAATTGCCTGCGGGTGCGCAGACTTTCCATGCCTGCGCCAATGACCTCTGCCACCGCCAGCCACGAAAAGCCGAAGGCCTGCGCCATGCCGGCCATGCCCAAGGCAATCCACAACACACCGCTGCCCAAGAAGCCAAACCAAACCATGCTCCACGGACCCAGCATGGCACCGAAAGCTCCCCCGGCTTGAGCGCCAGCAAGTCCGGCCTCAAAACGGTAGAGCCGCGTCCACTCCAAGGCTGTGCTGGCCAACAGCAAGACCACCAACCCCAGCAAACGCCAGCCGATGGACAAACCGGCTCCGAGCAACGGGGCGGGTATGGGCTCAGGCTCAAGATCATGCCGAACCAAGCGCGCGACTTGGATCAACCAGAGTCGCAGCACAAACAGCACCACCCACCACGACGAGTAGCCCCAGATCACATAGGAGAGATCCGAGAGCCAAGCACCCAGCACGCCGGCGCGATTACGCACCAGCAAACCATCGCCGGACGTGGAGAAAGCGGCATCACCCGGATGGAAGCTCAGCAGCGCCAGCACCCACACCAGCCAGAGCACACCCAAGCAAAAAACACCGAGCTGAATTTTCCAGCGCCCCTCGGACTGCCGGGCACCGATTTGCGCAAACATCACTGCGTCGTCAACCGCTCAGTCAAAACGACCCAACCGTTTTCTTGGGTTTCGATCAAGCCACGCTCTTCAAGATCTTTCATGACGCGGCTAACCATCTCGCGGGAGGCTCCGACCACTTTGGCCAAATCCTGCCGAGACACCTTGCCACGGATGGTGCGCTGACCGTTTTCTTCTTGAGCCATGTCCAACAAGGCCCGGGCCACGCGCCCATAAACATCCAACAGGGCCAAAGATTCGATTTGCCGGTCGGCATTGCGCAAGCGCACCACCATGCCACGCAGCACAGCATGGGCAAGGCTGGAGGCTTCCGGCAAACAAATGCTGAATTCAGCGCGACCCAACACCAATGCGTCGGTTTGAACCTCGGCACGCACGGTGGCTGAATGGGGTTCGTTATCAATCAGGCTCATTTCACCAAAGTGATCACCGGCCTCAAACACCGCCAAGATCACTTCCCGCCCGCGCGAATCGGATGTCACCACCCGCGCCCGACCGGAAAGAAGGATGAACAGTGCATCCGACTTGCGTCCCTGTTCAACGATCAGCTCGCCACGCCGAAAGCGCCGCTTGACCACGCCATCGGCAATCACCTGGGCTTGTTCATTGGTCAGCATCGAGAACAGCGGCACTCGCCGGATCAAATCAAGATTGGAAAGCATCGCCATCGTGAACTCCTCTATTTCGCAAGTTTCTTCGTAAGGAACGGACAACAAAAAACACCATCCCAGCCAGGGTCCTGTTTCTACAATCACTCGCGGTGAATGCAACAGACCGTGATGTGGTTTGATCGTCTGTTACGTCACATTTTTCACGTTCCCGGGAGCATGTGGCGCGACGGCACTCTAACCGAAGCATGCGCGCCTTGAACAGGCTTGTATGCTCCCGGACAGCCCTGTTACATCCGAGCACGCTTGATGAGCAACACAACCAAACACTCCAACGTTCTGATTCTTGGTTCCGGCCCCGCCGGATATTCGGCCGCTATCTATGCCGCCCGTGCCAGTCTCAATCCAGTGATCGTGACCGGCATGGCCCAAGGCGGTCAGTTGATGACCACCACCGAGGTGGACAACTGGCCGGCTGATGTCCACGGTGTGCAAGGCCCAGATCTGATGCAGCGCTTCCAGCAACATGCGGAACGCTTCAACACCGAGATGATCGCGGACCACATCAACAAGGTGGATCTGTCGCAGCGCCCTTTCAAGCTTCAAGGCGACAACGGCAGCTACACCTGTGATGCGCTGATCATCGCCACGGGGGCCTCGGCCAAGTACTTGGGCTTGCCCTCAGAACAAGCCTTCATGGGCCGGGGCGTGAGCGGTTGCGCCACCTGCGATGGCTTCTTCTATCGGGGCGACGTTGTGGCTGTGGTCGGCGGCGGCAACACGGCCGTGGAAGAAGCGCTCTATCTGTCCAACATCGCCAGCAAGGTGCATCTGATTCACCGTCGGGACAAGTTCCGCGCTGAGGCCATCATGATCGAGAAGGTCATGGAGAAGGTCGCAGCGGGCAAGATTGAACTGCACCTGTTCAATAACCTTGACGAAGTCTTGGGCGACGACTCGGGTGTCACCGGCGTGCGCCTCAAAGACAACGACGGCGTGGCCAAAGAGCTGGCCTTGAAGGGTTGCTTCATCGCCATCGGCCATCACCCGAACACCGATATCTTCCAAGGTCAACTGGACATGAAGGACGGCTACATCGTCACTCGCGGCGGCCAAGATGGCTTTGCGACCATGACCAGCGTGCCCGGCGTCTTCGCTGCGGGCGACGTGCAGGACCACATTTACCGTCAAGCCATCACCTCGGCTGGCACGGGTTGCATGGCTGCTCTGGACGCGCAACGCTTCCTCGAACAAGGCAGTAGCCACTGATTGCTGCACTGCCCTTCACAGGGCAGGCTATAATCTTCGTTTTGCCGTAAATCGGCTGCCGGGTGAAGGGCGTTCCAGCTCTTTGTCCGAGGAGATGGGCATCAAGCATAGGTCCAACACGTTTGTTTAAGTGATTGGAACCGTGCTTGCTCTGTCTGTCCATTTTGAACCAACCCTGGAGAAGCGTCATGGCACGCGTCTGTCAAGTCACGGGCAAGCGCCCGATGGTGGGCAACAACGTTTCCCACGCCAACAACAAAACGAAGCGTCGTTTTCTGCCGAACTTGCAGTACCGCCGCTTCTTTCTTGAGAACGAAAACCGCTGGATTCGTCTGCGGATCAGCAACGCTGCCCTGCGTCTGATCGACAAGGTCGGCATCGACCAAGTCGTGGCCGACATGCGTGCCCGTGGCGATCTGTGATCGAACGTCAACCACGTTGAACTGAGGAACAGATCATGGCCAAAGGCGCTCGCGAAAAAATCAAGCTCGAATCCACTGCTGGAACCGGGCATTTCTACACCACGACCAAAAACAAGAAGACCACGCCCGGAAAGCTGGAATTCTCGAAGTTTGATCCCAAGGCACGTAAGCACGTGATCTACAAAGAGATCAAGCTGAAGTAAGTCACTTCCGCGCACGAAAACCCGCCACAGTTCTGCTGCTGGCGGGTTTTTCCATGTCTGAATCACTGCTATCCACAGCACGACACCCAAGAAAACACGCCTGACCTACAGTGACGTTCAACAAAATGAACGTTCTCGGGGAGGCTATCGTGGCAATCGCTTCTTGGCAGCGCATGGTGACGAGCATGGCTTTGGGCATGCTCGCTTCGACAGCCGCTCAAAGCCAGTCGATCGAATTCACCCGAACAAGCCTTTTCATTGGCCAACCGCTCGACCTTGAACTGCGGGTGCGTTTCGACGGCCCACTCCCCGATCAAGCCCTGAGCCCCCATTGCTTCCAGATCCAGATCCATCACGGCGAAGAAGAACAAGCCGGTGAAGATATTCATGTCAGCCTGCGACGCATCCGTGGCGCAGGGGGCGCAGATGCCGATACGGTCGTCAAACTGCATCTGCGGGGGCGCAGGCCTATTGAAGAGCCGTGGATTCAGGGCCATCTGAGCCTGCGCTGCGGCGCAGTGTTGACCCGTGAATTCACTTTGCTGGCCAACCCGGCACCCGCCGAAGCTTTGCGGGCCCAAGCACCGATAAGGCCCAAGAAAGCCGTCCGGCGAGTCACCTTGAAGCCATCACTGCCACAAGCCCCACAACCCACGCCCACGCCCATAAGCAGCACGTTCACCGCGATGGACATCACCCACCTGCAACGCAGTCAGCAAGACTTGATGCGGGTGGTCGCAGCGCTCGAAGCTCGACTCGAAGAACACGCTCAGGGCCGCGAGCAAGCCGCCATGATCACGACAACGCCGGGGCCACCCGAGGTATCGAGCCAAGGCGGGTGGCCATGGTGGATGATCTTGATCGGCATCATGGCCTTCCTGTGGGGCCGGCATAGCTCGCAGCCACCTCGCCAGCCAGAGCCTCATCAGCTTCAGGCGCCGTTGATGACGGACCGCAGGCCCACACCACCACCACCCTCTATGGCGGTAAAAATAACCGCCCCACCGACACGCCGCGAAGATCCGGCAGGGGCCCTCGTATCGCCGGCCGCTTCCATAAACTTCCCTTGGCCGACCGAATCGGGTGAGCCCTCATTGGACAAGCCGGAGCTAGACGTGCCGCTAAGCACCTTGGATCATGCGGCCGCAGAGGGTTACTTGGGGGCCACCTTGGCGGTCTTGGAAACAACACTCCAAGTGCGTCGCAGTAAATCAGCCGACCTCTTGTTGCGACTGCTCGATGGCTATGAGGCGTTGCAACAACCCATGAACCGCGCCCGGGTCGCCTCGCAACTGGAAGCGCTCTACAACGTCGATACCCGCGCCACCCACCCAAGCCTTGATGAGATGGCGCACCCCATGGTGGCAAGCCTCGTGAGCGCTTGGCAGCAAGCCGACCGAACTTCGGCCTTGGCGCATTTGCTGCTCGAAAAGAAGGGCTCCATCCCCGTGTTGGATCTCGCCGCCTTTCGGGAGATCCTGTGGCTGCATCACCTGAGCCTTGAGGATGAAGACTCCGAGCCCAAGCTCGGCTTAGCTGTGCTGCACTGACTTGAGTTGCAGCGCAAAGCGCTGTAAAGCGGCGATACCGCTGTCTTCGGCCTTTTTGCACCACGCTTGAAGATCCACCACCAGCTGATCGGCCGAGACGTTGGTCTTGGTCCAGAGCTGGCGCAGCTCCTCACGCATCGCCACCAACTCGGTCAGGATCTCGCTTTGGCTCTTGGCTTTTTCGACCAAGGCGCGCAAATCGGTGGGGATTTTCTCGATATCGCGGTGCAGCCAACGCTTGGCCATACGCATCTCGGCCCAACGCTGCGAGTTCACTTCGCCCTGCGCCTTCAAACGCGCCATTTCCGCCGCACAGGCGCGGCGCAATTCAGTGGCGTAGCTGGCCATGACTTCATAGCGATTGGCAATGATGGCTTCCAAGGTGGAGCCATCGGCCACCGGCTGAATCGCACCCAGCTTCATCTGCGGCACGGTCTTGCGGACCTTGGCCCAGCCAAGCAACTCAAACATCCGGATATAGCCCCAACCGATGTCGAACTCAAACGGCTTGACCGACAGCTTGGCCGAGGTCGGATAGGTGTGATGGTTGTTGTGCAGCTCTTCACCGCCAATGACGATGCCCCATGGGAAGACATTGGTCGAAGCATCGGCTGCCTCAAAATTGCGATAGCCCCAATAGTGGCCGATGCCATTGATGATGCCGGCCGCCGTGACAGGAATCCAAAGCATCTGCACCGCCCAGACGGTCACACCCGCTGCGCCAAAGAGCAGCACGTCGATCAGCAACATCAACACCACGCCCATCTTGGAACGCCCGGCATAGAGGTTGCGTTCCAGCCAGTCATTGGGGGTGTTGTGGCCGTACTTCTTGAGCGTTTCTTGGTTCTTGGCCTCGGCACGGTACAACTCGCTGCCTTCGAGCAAAACCTTCTTGATGCCACGCGCCACCGGGCTGTGCGGATCGTCCATCGTTTCGCACTTGGCGTGATGCTTGCGATGGATCGCCACCCACTCCTTGGTGACCATGCCGGAGGTCATCCAAAGCCAGAAGCGGAACACATGCGACGGAATCGGGCCCAAATCAAGCGCCCGATGCGCCTGCGCGCGGTGCAGAAAGATCGTGACGGCAGCGATCGTCAGATGGGTGAAGGCCAAGGTACAAAGCACGATCTGCCAAACGCTGGCGTGCAAGAGACCATGGGCCATCCAATCAAGCAAGACACTGCCGATCTGAGAAATTTCAGGCATGAAGAACTTTCAAGGGCGCGGGTAAAGCGGTTGCATCATTTTAAGGCAGTCAAGTTCAGACGAACTTAACGTCGTTCCCACGCTGCGGCAAAGAAGCCGTCGGTGCCGTGGCGATGGGGCCACAGGCGCAAGAACTCGTCTTGGCACAACTCGGCAGCGGCAGCGACTTTCTGGCGCGCCAAGATATCGGCCACGGGCACCACCGTGAATTCATCATGCTCAGCGGTGAACGCGCGGGCGACTTCCTCGTTCTCAGCCGGCAGCAAACTGCATGTGGCGTACACCAGCCGACCGCCCGGCTTGAGCAGACGTGCCGCACTTTGCAAAATGGCCTTTTGCTTAAGCACCAACTCTTCAACAGCTGCGGGTGACTGACGCCACTTCATGTCGGGATTGCGCCGCAAGGTGCCCAAGCCTGAACACGGTGCATCGACCAGCACCCGGTCGATCTTGCCGCTCAGACGCTTGACGCGCTCATCGCGCTCGTGCGAAATGCCCGCCGGGTAAACGTTCGACAAGCCACTGCGCGCCAGACGCGGCTTCAAGGCATCGAGCCGATAAGCCGACACGTCAAAAGCGTAAAGCCGCCCGGTGTTGCGCATCATGGCCCCCAAGGCCAAGGTCTTGCCCCCGGCACCGGCACAGAAATCAACCACCATCTCTGAGCGCTTGGCTTCGGTCAGCAGCGCCAGCAGTTGACTGCCTTCGTCTTGCACCTCGATTTGGCCCGTGACGAAACAATCCATCTTGTAGAGCGCCGGCTTGCTCACGGTGCGCAGGCCCCAAGGTGAATGGGGCGTGACCACGGTCTCGATCCCGGCCGCAGCCAAGGTGGCTTGCATCTCTTCGCGCTTGGCTTTCTGGGTGTTGACACGCAAGTCCAGGCCAGCAGGTCGGTTCAGGCTTTCAACCAGGGGCCAAAATTCATCCCCCAGCGCAGGCTTCAACGCATTGGCCAGCCAATCGGGTAGGTTGTGCCGCAGCCGCTCCGGCAAGGTCGTGCGATCCAGCGTCCGGGTCGATTCGAGCCAGCGCAGCTCATCGGGCGTGAGCGCAGCACGCAGAAAAGCCTCTTGCCCCGCCCAAGCGAGGATCACCAGACGGCGCTCCAGCGGGCCAAAACCGGACTGCGCCATGTTCTGCCACAGCAGGCGTTCACGCAGCAGCGCGTAGATGGTTTCAGCCAAGGCATGGCGCTCACGCGAACCCAAGGTGCGGTATTGGCGGAAAAAAGCCGAGACCACGGCATCGGCCGGGATCTCGAAACGCAAGACCTCGCGCAAGAGATCAACAGCCAAATCAAGCAAGGCTTTCGGGTTCATATTCAGGACTCCAAGGGCGGAAAAATAGCAAAAACAAGGACGATCATCACTCAGGGTGCGGCCCAGAGCCACTGCGGCTCTCCATGACGGTGCAGCACGCTCCCCTCTGGCTCAAGGCGGAGTTCATCGGCTAAAAACCAGCGCACGGCACGCGGGTAAATCACATGTTCACAGGCCAGCACGCGCGCAGCCAGACGGGCCTCATCATCACCCGGCAAGACAGGTACGGCGGCTTGAATCACCACCGGGCCGTGATCCAGCGTCGGCGTCACGAAATGCACCGTGGCTCCAGCCACTTTGCAGCCCGCGTCCAACGCTCTTTGGTGGGTATGCAAGCCCGCAAAGGCTGGCAGCAGCGAGGGATGAATGTTCAGCAAGCGGCCGGCAAAATGCTGCACAAAACCCTCGGTCAGGATGCGCATGAAGCCTGCTAGCACGACCAGATCAG
Organism: Leptothrix toolikensis (SeqCode); assembly: GCF_057922285.1. Classification (NCBI taxonomy): domain Bacteria; kingdom Pseudomonadati; phylum Pseudomonadota; class Betaproteobacteria; order Burkholderiales; family Sphaerotilaceae; genus Leptothrix; species Leptothrix toolikensis (SeqCode). The sequence continues at coordinate 12,811 of NZ_JBYSVC010000038.1, read as the reverse complement.
GAGCGTGGCGGTCGATCTCGGCCGCCAAGGCGGTATCAAAAGCCTCCCGACTGGCAAAACCTGTGTGGTCGATCACCACCGTGTTCAGACCTTGCTCACGCGCCCAGTCCAGCCCACCAGCATGTGGGCGATGACTGATCACGGCGGCGATACGCGCTGGCCAGCGCTCAGCAGCAAGGGCGGTGGCGATGGCTTGCATGTTGCTGCCTCGCCCAGAAATGAGCATCACAATTGTTTTCATCGGGCCGCGAGTGTAGCCACTGGGCCGCGATGCGGTCCGTGCCTACAATCTGGCCTTTCGAAAAAACCTCTTATGCCCGGCATCCACTTGCATGACATCGAAGCGGCCATCAACTGGTGGCGCGAGCGCAAGCCCTCTGAGGATGGCGTGAGGGCGTGCGCCGAAGTGGTCGCCTTGGCAGGTATCTACGCCGGCATGGTCTACCGCCAACACACCCAAGTACCCCAAGCCCAACTGGGCCAAGCGGCCTTGTCGGCGTGGCTGGGCTGGTATGCCTCCACGCCGGATGCACCGTGCATCGCGATCTGCTCGACCACCCAAGGCGACACGGTGTGCAAAGGCTGCGGGCGCAGTTTCGAGGAAATCCAAGACTGGACCATCCTGAGCCCGGTTGAAAAGCGCGCCGTTTGGCACCGCATCACCCGGGAACAGAAAGCCTGGCGCTTCAACCGCTATGCCGAGCGGGCGCAGGGGCAGGTGCCCAACGTGGCAACGTAAGCACAAAGCAGCTACCGCCGCCCTCACGCGCCTCGCAGACCACTGCACCGCCATGACGCTGGGCGATCTGGCGCACCAAACTCAGACCCAACCCCACCCCTCCCGCGCCTTCGGCATGGCCGGACAAACGGTAAAAAGGTTCGAAGATCCGTTCGCGCTCCGCCTCGGGCACCCCTGGGCCGCGATCACACACGGCCAGTCGAAGCATGGTGGCGCTCGTGTCGAGCTGCAAAATCACCTCGCCCCCCCCATAACGACAAGCGTTCTCCAGCAGATTGCGCAAGACACGGCGCAATAAACGCTCATCGCCATGAACCTCAGGCGGGGCTTGGAGGCTGCCCATGACCAACTCAGCCCGCGCGCGCGCGCAGGCTTCGGCCGCCAAACCCAACAGATCGACGCTTTCCGTGCTCAAAGCCGTTTGGGCTTCTAGCCGACTGGCGAGCAAGACCTCTTCGACCAAGCTGTTCAGTTCGTCGATATCGCGGTCGATCTCGGCTTGCAGCGCTGCCTGCCCTTGCACGGGGGTGGCCGGCAGCATCGCCAGAGCCATCCTCAGGCGGGCCAAGGGCGAACGCAATTCGTGGCTGGCATTGGCCAGCAAGGATTGATTGGCGCGCACCAGCTCTTCAATACGGAAAGCCGCCAAATTGAAGCTCTGCGCCACAGCGGCCACTTCATCGCGCCCATCCACCGCCACGCGCTGCCCCAAGTGGCCAGCACCAAAAGCCTCCACCCCTTTTTGCAAAGCTTCAAGTCGGTGCGTCAAGCGTCGCACCACGGGGTAGGAACCCGCAGCAATCGCGATAAACAACAGCGCCAGGCCACCCAAAACCACCGAAGCACGCTCTTCGGTCGAGGGTGCATGGAGCGGGCGCAGACCACCCCCTCGAACCACCCACAGAACCCGGCCATCCGAAAGGGCAAACCGCCTGCTTTGGCGCTGTTCATACAGGGCCGATGTCGCCAAGCGCTGGCCGGCCGAATCATCCAGTGCCATCCCCACCCGCAAGCGCTGCGCCCAAGCCAAGAGGGCCTTGGCTTGTTCTTCAGCGGGAGCCTCGGCGGGCGGCAAGCTGTGCTCCAGCAACTCACCCCAAGCGGACATGCGCTCATTGACCACGGCGCGTTCGATCTGTCCATGCTGCTCAGCGGTGTGGTGACGCACGATCAACATCGCGACCAGCGCAAACACCATCAACACCGCCACCACGGTGAAGTAAATGTTGAGATAGAGATGGCGAATGCGCACGCGCATGCCTCAACCAGCGCGGCCGTCTTGATCTTGATCGCGGGCAAAAACATAGCCTGCACCGCGCACGGTCAGGATGCGCCGAGGCACTTTGGGGTCATCCTCGATGGCCGCACGGATGCGCGACACATGCACATCAATGCTGCGGTCAAAGACATCCAAGGGATGACCTTTGAGCGTGTCCATGATCTGGTCACGGCTCAAAACCCGGCCCGGGCTGCGGGCCAGCACCAAGAGCAGATCGAACTGCCAACTGGTCAGCTCGCGCAGCTGTGCATCGACCCGTACTTGGCGCGCACTGGGATCAATTTCAAGACGACCAAAGTGCAACACCGCGTCCAGCGCCGGCGGTGTTGCACGACGCAGCAAGGCCTTGACGCGGGCCAACAGCTCCCGGGGCTCAAAGGGTTTGGGCAAATAGTCGTCAGCCCCCAGTTCCAGCCCCAAGATACGGTCCATCGGTTCGCCCCGGGCGGTCAGCATCAGCAAAGGCAAGGTGGCCCAGCGCGGGTCGGCACGCAGCTCACGCGTCAAACCGAGCCCATCGCCATCGGGCAACATCAGGTCGAGCAAGAGGAGGTCAAAAGGATGGCGAGCCAGCAAGTCACGCCCTTGGGCCAAGTTGGCGGCCAGTGTGACCACGAATCCTGAGGGCGCAAGATAGTCGCGCACCATGGCCGCAAGACGAACATCGTCATCAATCAGAAGCAGTCGGTGATTCATAGCTGGCATCATCGCCGAAGCTTGAAGGGCGTGCGTGAACGCTCTGTGAGCGTTTTGTGACCCCGATGTAAAGCCACCCCACCGATCCCCCATGAATGACGACGACGAAGAAAGTTCCCCGCCCCTGCCCCAAGGGACGCGCAACTACCTCACCCCGCAGGGCTATGCCCGGCTGCGCGCCGAGCTGATGAGCCTACTCGACGATGAGCGCCCCAAGGTGGTGGAGATCGTGTCTTGGGCCGCCAAGAACGGCGACCGCTCAGAAAACGGCGACTACCTCTACGGCAAGAAACGCTTACGAGAAATTGATCGGCGCATCCACTTTCTGACGCGCCGACTCGATATCGCTGAGGTCACCGACCCCACAAGGCATCACGGCAGTGATCAGATCTTTTTTGGGGCCAGCGTCACGTGGTGCAACGCCCGGGGCGAGGAGCGCACCGTCACGATCAAGGGAATTGATGAGGCTGACAGCTTGGCTGGCGAGGTGAGCTGGGTGTCGCCGATTGCGCGTGCCCTGCTCAAAGCCCACGAAGGCGATGAAGTCACGGTCATGACCCCTGCGGGGCCCGAGCGACTGGAGATCGTGCGCGTCAGCTACCCCAAGCCCGTCACGGCTTGACGCGCAGCACCTTGACCACCGAGGGGCCGTGGCGCACCACCCGCAGCACATCGGCCAAGTGTTGACGGTCACGCACGGCCAGCAGCAGCTTCAACTCGCTGGTCTCGTCGGTATTGACCGGGTCCATGTCGATGTGAACGATGTCCGCCTGCGCTGTACTGACCGCCTGCGCCACCTCAGCCAGCACGCCTTTGCCGTTGCGCACCAAAACCGCAACGCCGGTTTCGAAGGTTCGCACAGGTTGATCCGACCACTCCACGCCCAGCCAGCGCTCGTTGTCGCGCTCGAACAGGCGCTTACCCACCGAACATTCAGCGGTATGGACCGTCAAACCCTCGCCGCGTCCCAGATAGCCCACGATCTCATCGCCGGGGATGGGCCGGCAGCAGGGCGCGAGCTGGACGGTGGCGTTTTCGCTACCGTCGATCACCACCGCCCCTTGCGAGAACGAGGTGCCGTCGTCATCGGCCGCAAAGCGCCCCATGGACAAGGTCAGCGCATCGGGTTTGTGGCCCTTCTCCACCATGTGCCGCGCCAAGCGCTTGGCCACAATCGAAGGAATCTTGCGTCCCAAGCCCAAATCAATCATGAGTTCGCGCCGATGGCGATTGCCGCTCCAGCGCACCAAGGCTTGCCAAAGCGCTTCATCCGCTTCCAACCCCTCCGGCGGCAAGGTGAGGCCTTCAGCGCGCAGCGCTTGGGTCAATAACTTAAGGCCCAACTCATACGACTCATCAGCCTCCATGTTCTTGAGGTAATGGCGGATCTTGGAGCGGGCCTTACCCGTGCGTACAAAATTGAGCCAAGCCGGATTGGGTCGGGCCGAGGGCGAGGTCACGATGTCCACCACGTCCCCGGAGGACAACTCGTACCGCAGCGGGACCGGCTCGCCATTGACATTCGCCGCGACACAGTGGTCACCCACACGCGAGTGAATAGCGTAGGCGAAATCGACCGGCGTAGCACCACGTGGCAAGGCCATGATCTTGCTCTTGGGCGTGAAGACGTAGACCGAGTCCGGAAAGAGGTCGATCTTGACGTGCTCCAAGAACTCAGCGGAATCACGCGTTTCGTTCTGGATATCGATCAACGACTGCAACCACAGCGTGCCCAAGCGCTGGGCGTCGGGCACTTCCCCGGATTCGCGCGCCTTGTACATCCAGTGCGCAGCGATACCCTCCTCAGCCACCGCTTCCATCGCCTCGGTGCGGACCTGAAACTCAACCGCCGTGCCCACCGGACTGGCCAAGGTGGTGTGCAACGACTGATAGCCGTTGGCCTTGGGGATGGCGATGTAGTCCTTGAAGCGGCCCGGAATGGGTTTGTAGAGCTGGTGCAGCACGCCCAAGCTCAAGTAGCAATCAGGCAAGGACTCGACGATCACCCGAAAACCGAAGATGTCGCTGACTTGGGCAAAACTCAAGCGCTTGTCGCGCATCTTGCGATAGATGGATTGCGCCGTTTTTTCGCGTCCATAGACTTGCGCGGGCACGCCAGCTTGGCCCAAAGCTTTTTCAACCTCGGTGCGGACTTGTTCAACCACATCGCGTCGATGCCCACGCGCACGTGCCACTGCGCGCGCCACCGCCGCATGCCGCCACGGCTGCATGTGCTGGAAGGACAGATCCAGCAGCTCGTGATACGTCGCATTCAGCCCCAAGCGATGGGCAATCGGGGCGTAGATCTCGGAGGTCTCGCGGGCGATACGCGCCCGCTTGTGCTGCGCCATCGAGTCCATCGTGCGCATGTTGTGCAGACGGTCCGCCAACTTGATCAAAATGACGCGCACGTCGCGCGACATGGCCAGCAACATCTTGCGAAAGGATTCCGCCTGCGTTTCTTCGCGGGTCGAGAACTGCAATTTGTCGAGTTTGGTCAAGCCATCGACCAATTCAGCGGTCGGAGAACCAAAGCGCTCCACCAATTCAGCCTTGGTGACGCCACAGTCTTCCATGGCGTCATGCATCAAGGCCGCCATGATGGCTTGATCGTCGAGCTTCCAGTCGGCACACAAGCCGGCGACGGCAATCGGATGGGTGATGTAGGGCTCGCCGCTGGCGCGAAACTGGCCGAGGTGGGCCTGATCGGCAAACTTGTAGGCCTCGCGCACGCGCACCACATCGGCGGGTGTGAGGTAGCCTAATTTCCCCGTCAATGCAGCAAAGGAGGCCGCACTCGGCTCCAGTGAGCTCAGTTCGGTGGCGTCAAGCGCAGCACCGACAGAAGAGGTTTCTTGCAGGTGGGTTTGCAGGGGGTGTGCAGGGGCTGTGTCGTTGTTGACCACCACCCCATCCGATCCGGCAACGACAGGCTGACCCCGTCGCCCCCAGGTCGGGAAAAACATTCGACGCAGAACAGCAGCGGCACGTGAAGACATCCGCACACTGTACCGCGCCTAAGCTCAGGTCGGAACCTTGCGCAGCATCTCAATGCCCACTTCGCCTGCGGCGATCTCGCGCAGTGCCGTCACACCCGGCTTATTGCGGGTCTCGATCTTGGGGCTATGGCCTTGGCTGAGCATGCGAGCACGGTAGGTCGCTGCCAGCACGAGCTGAAAGCGATTGGGGATCTTTTGCAGACAATCTTCGACGGTGATACGGGCCATGACCAAACTCCAGTGCGACCCGACCCAAACCATCACGCTCAGGTCAAGTCAATTGCAGGGCATCAAACACAACCTTGCGGCTGCGTTGCTGAGCCGAGTATTTTAGTCGCTGCGCGTGAACGATGGTCTTGAGATCGAAAAGCGCGGTATCAAACAAGGCGTTGACCACCACAAAGTCGAAGTGCCGCGCCTGTGCCACCTCGTGGTGGGCGTTGACCATGCGCTGCTCAATCACCTCGGCCGCATCCTCGCCCCGACGCATCAAGCGCTGGTGCAATTCTTCGTAGCTCGGGGGCAAGATGAAGATCAACACGGCTCGCGGGAATAGCTTTTTGATCTGCACCGCCCCTTGCCAGTCAATCTCCAGCACCACGTCTTCGCCGCCCTGCAAACGCGCTTCGATGGCATGGCGCGACGTGCCGTATAGGTTGCCGTGAACGTGGGCCCATTCGACAAAACCGTCCTGATCCACCATGGCTTGGAACTGCGCCTTGTCGATGAACCAATACTCGCGCCCGTTTTGCTCTTGCCCACGCGGTGCGCGCGTGGTGTGCGAGATCGAGACTTGCAAATGCGCGTCAAGTTCCAGCAGTGCTTTGACGAGGCTGGATTTGCCAGCCCCCGAGGGGGCAGCCACCACAAACAGGTTGCCGGGGTAATCGTGATTCATGGCCATCCAACGTCATTCCAAGTTCTGAACCTGCTCACGCATTTGTTCAATCAGCACCTTCATGTCCACCGAGATGCGCGTCAGATCCATCGCTGCCGACTTCGAGCCCAGCGTGTTGGCTTCGCGGTGCAGTTCTTGGATCAAGAAATCAAGTCGCTTGCCGACCTCGCCGCCCACCCGCAAAAGTCGATCAATCTCGTCCAGATGCACTTCGAGTCGCGACAGCTCTTCGGCAACATCGATGCGCAAGGCAAAGGCTGCCGCCTCCGCCATGGCCCTCTCGGCCAAGGTTTGCTGCGAGGCCGGTGCCACGCTGCTGCCCCCAGCCGACTGCAAGGCCTGCGCCCAGCGCTCTAGGAAGCGCTCTTGCTGGCGCGCCACCACCTGCGGCAACAACGGTGCGGCCTCACGGGTCAAGGTGCGCAGCTTGGTCACGCAGGTTTGCAACACCTCCGCCAAGCGCGCCCCTTCGCGCTCACGCGCTTCACGCAATTGCACGATGCACTGGCGGGCCACGGTCAAGACTTGCTCATCGGCCACCACCACCGGCTTGGTGCTGCGGCACCACTGCAACACCTCGTGGACGCTGAGCCCGGTGGCCTGCGGCATCCAGCTCTGGATCGAGGCTTCGATGCGCGCCAGTTCGCTGAGCTGTGCAGCCGGCACGGGCTGAACCAACCCGGCCCCTGAATCGGCTGATGCGGACCGATCCACTGTGAGCCGCAACTCCACCTTGCCACGCCGAATGCCGCTGCTGAGCACCTCACGCAAGGCGGGCTCCAAGGCACGGAACTCGTCGGGAAGCCTAAAAGCGACATCCAAAAAGCGGCTGTTGACGGAGCGCACGTCGATGCTGATGGCGCCCCCTTTGGCGGGGCCCGATGCGACACCCATCTCGGCCGATCCCCGGGGGGCCTCGGCCACAGGAACCACGGCTTGGGCGTAGCCGGTCATGCTGTACACTGACATTGCAGATCTCGATAGGCCAAAGTTCGATTATGTCAAAGCCCAAACCGGCACCACTGCCCCCGGGTACCGTGGTAGGGGGCTACCAAGTCGTCCGCAAGCTGGCAGCAGGGGGCTTCGGCGTTGTTTACTTGGCCGAAGACGAAGAGCGGCGTCTGGTGGCTCTGAAAGAATATCTCCCGTCTTCGCTCGCCGAACGCTCGCCGGGCGAGATGATTCCGCGTGTCAAACCGGAAAAACAGCCCCTTTATCGCTTGGGGCTGAAGAGCTTCTTTGAAGAAGGTCGCTCGCTTGCGCAGATCAGTCATCCGAGTGTGGTTTCGGTGCTGAACTTCTTCCGCGAAAACGAAACCGTTTACATGGTGATGAACTACCTTCAAGGCGATACCTTGCAGGACTTCATCGTCACGGCGCGTGATCTCAAGCGCGACAAAGTCTTCCGTGAATCGTCGATTCGCTCGCTCTTCGATGAGATCTTGCGGGGCTTGCGCATCGTGCATCAGCACAAGATGTTGCATCTGGACATCAAGCCCGCGAATATTTTCATCACCAACGACAACAAGGCCGTGATGCTCGACTTCGGCGCAGCGCGCGAAGTCCTGAGCAAAGAAGGCAACTTCATCCGGCCGATGTACACCCCCGGCTTTGCAGCGCCCGAGATGTATCGCCGCGACGGCACGCTGGGGCCTTGGACCGACATCTACGCCATCGGCGCGTGCATCTACGCTTGCATGCAGGGCTATCCGCCCAACGACGCTCCCCAGCGGCTCGAAAAGGATCGCCTGAGCCTGTCGCTGTCACGCCTGCGCAACGTCTACTCCGACAATTTGATCGAAGTCACCGAATGGTGCATGTCCACCGACGCCTTGGCCCGACCGCAAAGTGTCTTTGCCTTGCAAAAAGAACTGGCCCGCGAAGCCGAGCGCCGTTACACCAAGTTGAGCTTCAGTGAACGCCTCAAACTTCAGATCGAAAATCTGAAAACGGGCGCGGCCAAGGCCTGACCCTGACCCACTGAGATCCCTTCTCCATGCGTTTTTCGGTATATCAGATCAGCCGCAGGGGTGGCCGCGAGAAAAACGAAGACCGGATGGGTTACTGCTACACGCGGACCTCCGGTCTTTTTGCCTTGGCCGATGGCATGGGCGGACACCCCGAAGGCGAAGTCGCTTCGCAGATGTCTTTGCAAATGCTGGCCACCAGCTTTCAGCGCGAAGCCAAACCGCAACTGCGTGATCCGCGTCGCTTCCTGCATGACGGCATCATGACCGCGCACCACCAACTGCTGCGCTACGCCACAGAAAAATCGCTGCTCGACACCCCGCGCACCACCATGGTGGCGTGCGTGCTCCAGCAACGCGAAGCCTACTGGGCGCACTGTGGCGATTCGCGCCTCTACTTGGTGCGCGGCAACAAGCTCATGACCCGCACCCGCGATCACTCCTACGCCGAATTGCAAGAAACGCTCTCGGGCGTGATCCCACTGGGCGACAAGGTGAACCGCAATGTGCTGTTCACCTGCTTGGGCAGCCCGGGCAAGCCGGTGATCGATATCGTCGGCCCGATGGTGATGCAACCCGGTGACCGCTTTTTGCTCTGCTCGGACGGGCTTTGGGGCAGCGTCGATGACGAGACCATCGCCAGCCATCTCGCCGGACGACCCATCATCGACGCCGTGCCCGAGCTGGTGGAGCGCGCTTTGCGTGTGGCCGGCGAGAAGAGCGACAACGTCACCGTCTTGTCGGTCGAGTGGGAAGCCGCCGAAGACGACGACATGGCCTCCGGCACCGAAGCCGACACCCTCGGCAACGAGATGTTCGCCTCCACCATCCAAGCCGGCGGCGTCAACGACGATGAAGACGTGCTCGACGACGCCGAGATTGAACGCTCCATCCGCGAAATCAACGAAGCCATCCAGCGCAGCGGCTCACAGCGCCGCACCTGAGCCTTTTTTCTCTCTCTTCGAGACCTTCTCCCATGAGCTTTGAACGCAGCGCCCAGCGCAGCCCGGATCAGATGCGCCCGGTGCGCATCACCCGCCATTTCACCTGCCACGCCGAGGGCTCGGTGCTGATCGAGTTTGGCGACACCAAGGTGCTTTGCACGGCCTCGGTCGAAGAGAAAGTGCCGCCGCATCAAAAGGGCAAGGGCGAAGGCTGGGTCACGGCCGAATACGGCATGCTGCCACGCTCGACCCACACCCGCAGTGCCCGCGAAGCCGCCAAAGGCAAGCAAAGCGGCCGCACCCAAGAAATCCAACGCCTCATCGGCCGCTCGATGCGCTGCATCTTCGACCTGAAGGCTCTGGGTGAACGCACCATCCACCTCGACTGCGATGTGCTCCAAGCCGACGGCGGCACCCGCACCGCCGCCATCACCGGCGCTTATGTGGCGGCGCACGACGCCGTGAGCTGGCTTTTGGCCAAGGGCCTGATCAGCCAGTCACCGCTGATCGACGCCGTGGCCGCTATTTCGGTCGGCATCGTGCAAGGCACGCCCTTGCTGGATCTGGAATACATCGAAGACTCAGCCTGTGACACCGACATGAACGTGGTCATGACCGGCTCGGGTGGTTTTGTGGAAGTGCAAGGCACCGCTGAAGGCGTGGCTTTTCAGCGCGCCGAGATGGACGCCCTGCTGGCCTTGGCCGACAAGGGCATCAAGGAGCTGATCGCCGCCCAAAACGCCGCGCTCGGCCTGTAACACCCCCCGCTGAATCGTCCGCTGAGATCCCATGGAACTGGTCCTTGCCTCCAACAACGCCAAAAAGCTCAAAGAACTCTCGGCCCTGCTGGCACCGCTCTCGATTGAGCTGATCAGCCAAGGCACGCTCGGCATCCCCGAAGCCGAGGAGCCGCATCCGAGCTTTGTCGAGAACGCCTTGGCCAAGGCGCGCCACGCAGCGCTGTTGAGCGGCAAGGCCGCCCTCGCCGACGATTCCGGCCTGTGCGTCGATGCTTTGGGCGGGGCCCCGGGCGTGCATTCAGCGCGCTACGCCCAAACTGCGGCCCAAGCCGTAGAACGCGACATGCCACGCGAGACACAACGCGAGATACAGCGCGACCACCAAGACGCGGCCAACAACGCTCGCTTGCTCAGCGCCTTGGCGGCCTACCCGCTGCCGGCGCAGCGCAGCGCCCGCTTTGTCTGCGCCTTGGTGGCCGTGCGCCACGCCACCGACCCCGAGCCGTTGATCGCTTTTGGCCGCTGGGAAGGCCGCATCCTTGACCAACTGCAAGGCCAAGGTGGTTTCGGCTACGACCCGCTGATGTTCATCCCCACGCTGGGCCACACCGCCGCCGAACTGCCCGCCGAGATCAAGAACGCCCACAGCCACCGCGCTTTGGCCGTGGCGCAGTTGCTGAGCCTGATGCGCACGGTCTGGTCCCTGTGAGCCAAGCCACCCTTGACGCCCTGGCGCGCTACCAGCGCCCCGGCACCCTGAACCTCGCCAGCTTGCCGCCGCTTTCGCTCTACATCCACTTGCCGTGGTGTCTGCGCAAGTGCCCGTACTGCGACTTCAACTCGCACGCCAGCCCGAGCCTGCAAGACGGCGGCCTGCCCGAGACGCGCTACCTCGACGCGCTCTGCGCGGATCTGGAAGCCGCCTTGCCGCTGATCTGGGGCCGCAGTGTGCAAAGCATCTTCATCGGCGGCGGCACGCCCAGCCTGTTCAGCCCCCAAGGCATCGAGCGCTTACTGCAAGACGTGCGCGCCCGCCTGCGCTTGGTGGCTGATTGCGAAATCACCCTCGAAGCCAATCCCGGCACCTTCGAGCGCGAGCGCTTTCGCGCCTTCCGCTCAGCCGGGGTGACGCGCCTGTCGATTGGTGTACAGAGCTTTCATGACGGCCAGCTCAAAGCCCTGGGCCGGGTGCATGACCGCCAGCAAGCCTTGGCCGCCGCCGAAGAAGCCGCCCAAGCCTTTGACACCTTCAACCTTGACCTGATGTACGCCCTGCCGGGCCAGACCTTGGCCGAGAGCGCCGAGGATCTGCGCACCGCGCTGGCACTGAGGCCGACGCATCTGTCGCTCTATCACCTGACCATCGAGCCCAACACCGCCTTTGCGCTGCACCCGCCCGAGGTCCCGGGCGATGACGACGCGGCCGCGATGCTCGATCAGCTTATCGAGCTCACCGCCGCTGCGGGGCTAGAGCGCTACGAAGTCTCGGCCTACGCCCGCCCCGGCCACCGCAGCCGTCACAACCTCAACTACTGGCAGTTCGGCGACTACCTCGGCATCGGCGCTGGCGCGCACAGCAAGCTGAGCTTTGCGCATCACATCGTGCGCCAAGTGCGCTGGCGCGAACCCGCCGCTTACATGACGCAGGCCCTGCAAGGCACGGCCGTCTCCAACGACGAAGAAATCAGCCGCCGCGCCCTGCCCTTTGAATTCATGCTCAACGCCCTGCGCCTCAAAGCCGGGTTCAGCTTGGACGACTTCTTGGAGCGCACCGGCTTGCCGCCCTCCAGCCTCGAAGCCGGTCTGCAAGAAGCCGTGGCACGCAAGCTTTTGGTGCGCGAAGGCCGCCACATCGCGCCCACCGCCCACGGCTTCGACTTCCTCAACGATCTGCAACAGATCTTCCTTTGACCGTAGAGCCATGGCTGCCAGCGACGACGACACCCCCGCCCAACTGGGCCCCACCCCGTTCGACTTGGTCGGCGGCGAAACCCGCGTGCGCGAGATCGTGGACCGTTTCTACGATCTGATGGACTTGGAGCCCAGCTTCAAAGAACTACGCGCTGCCCACGGCAGCACCTTGGACGATGCACGCGACAAGCTGTTTTGGTTCCTCTGCGGCTGGCTCGGCGGCCCCCAGCACTACATCGAACGCTTCGGCCACCCCCGCCTGCGCGCCCGCCACATGCCCTTTGCCATCGGCATCTTGGAACGCAACCAATGGCTGATCTGCATGCACCAAGCCATGGTGGACATCGGCCTCGACACCCCTTTGGTCGATCGCCTCGACCAAAGCTTTTTCACCACCGCAGATTGGATGCGGAATCAGTAAGGTGCTCGTATCCATACACCCACCTACCCGTTTTCGTCACAACAGAACGTCCTCCAGCGACTGGAGGTGGTTGTACATCCACTTGAAACATCGCCAAGATCCGACCGGATGCAATCTCAATCACCCGCCCCGGTGACATTCCAGTACCTACAGGCATGCATTGCCAACTTTGGGTCGTCGCTGTCCCACCCAAAGGTGATGGGCTCGGACAACCAAA
>NZ_JBYSVC010000037.1:0-24334 GCF_057922285.1 Leptothrix toolikensis (SeqCode) | reverse complement strand
AGCGTCAGTACAGGTCCAGGGGATTGCCTTCGCCATCGGTGTTCCTCCGCATATCTACGCATTTCACTGCTACACGCGGAATTCCATCCCCCTCTACCGTACTCTAGCTATACAGTCACAAATGCAGTTCCCAGGTTGAGCCCGGGGATTTCACATCTGTCTTGTATAACCGCCTGCGCACGCTTTACGCCCAGTAATTCCGATTAACGCTCGCACCCTACGTATTACCGCGGCTGCTGGCACGTAGTTAGCCGGTGCTTATTCTTCAGGTACCGTCATCCCCCCGAGGTATTAGCTCAAAGGATTTCTTCCCTGACAAAAGCAGTTTACAACCCGAAGGCCTTCTTCCTGCACGCGGCATGGCTGGATCAGACTTTCGTCCATTGTCCAAAATTCCCCACTGCTGCCTCCCGTAGGAGTCTGGGCCGTGTCTCAGTCCCAGTGTGGCTGGTCGTCCTCTCAGACCAGCTACAGATCGTCGCCTTGGTAGGCTTTTACCCCACCAACAAGCTAATCTGATATCGGCCGCTCCAATCGCGCGAGGCCCTTGCGAGTCCCCCGCTTTCATCCACAGATCACATGCGGTATTAGCGTAGCTTTCGCTACGTTATCCCCCACGACTGGGCACGTTCCGATACATTACTCACCCGTTCGCCACTCTCAAGGGTTGCCCCTCTACCGTTCGACTTGCATGTGTAAGGCATGCCGCCAGCGTTCAATCTGAGCCAGGATCAAACTCTTCAGTTTAATCTCTGTAAAAAACTCAACTCAACGGAATTGAAGTGATTTCACTTCCGTGAGCATCTTTCGCAACTTTTACGTTGCATAATTCGAAGCACTCGCTTCTCGATGCCCACACTTATCGGCTGCAAATTTTTAAAGAACTTCTCGCTTCCTGCGAGTCGCTAATCAGTCAGTGATCAGCAGAGAAACGAGATTTTGCCTGTAAACGTAATCCCTGTCAAGGGTGTGGGTATTAAAGACTTTTATTGAACTTGGCGGCTTAGCTGCGCAATCGCAACAACCGTCTCCACCAAGTCCTCAATCGCCTCATCCAAGGTAGCAAGGGGATGCTCTTGGTCCAGCGCCTTGGTGCATGCCATTTCGTCTTCGGTTTGCTCGGGAAGATGTCGCAGCAAGCAAGCCATCAAATCCGGCAAATCCGGCGCACGCAGATCATCAAGCCCAGGGAATAAATCCAGCGCATGCTCGAATCCCAGCACCCAGCCAGCCAAAGCTTCTTGGATCACAGCCTTACCGCGAACCATCGGTATGCCTCGCTCATTCACAGGAGCCGAGACGATGGGGCTAAACCATCCACCCTCCTGCGATAGCGCGGCGTCGATCACACCCCACCGACGCTGCACCAACTCAGCGATACGGGGCGCACCCGACGTCTTCCAACCAGGATGCGACGGATCGAACACAGGCGCATCAGACTCCCCGAAATTCCAATCCAATACCGCAGGCAACCACTGATGGAGCGCCACCGGGTGCGGCTGCGACAAAACACCGCATAAGAATCCATCCAGGGAAACGATGTCCAAAGGCTCCAAGTACGACGGCAAGGAGGCCAACCAATCCTCTAGCTCCGTCAGCTCAGCCTCAGTCAAATCACCACGACCCCGCACATCCAAACTCATCACGTCTCTCCTGCGCCACACGATGCCACCATCAGATCACAAACCAGACAGCTTTTGACGACGCCCATAAAAAAGCCACCTGCGGCGGCAGGTGGCTAAAGACGATAGAAAAATCGCCATTGTCTAGATCGAACCGAAACCGCGCAGACTCTCTTACTTATGATCCGCGTAAGCATCGACCCAACCAGAACAAAAATTTCAGTGATCGCTCCGTGTGACAGCAATGGCTCAACTTTACAAAAAAGCCCGACACGTAGACATCCCCATTTCGGTGGAGAAGATGCATCAAAACGCAACGAAACGAAAGCGATTACTTCCGTCGATACGAAATCGCCATGAAAAAAGCCAGCAATTTTATAATTGCTGGCTTTTTATTTGGTGCGGCTGGCAGGATTCGAACCCACGACCCCTTGGTTCGTAGCCAAGTACTCTATCCAACTGAGCTACAGCCGCTGAAGTCCATGACTATACCACAAAGAAATTGGTTGTCACGAAAATTTAATAGCTTCACTCAAACAAGCTTTAGCGCGATCCGAATCGCCTTCTCGCTCAGCAAGCCCGCCCAAGGCGCGCCACGCCTTCATACGGGTTCGCGCATCAGCCTTGGATGAACTTGCCGAGAACTCAAGCAGCCGACGAGCACGCCCCCATAGTTGACGCTCGATCAAAGCCTCTCCGGCTGCATACGCCACAAAAGGATCCTGTGGGCAAGCATCAACAGCAGCTTCCAAAACACCCAGCCATTCGACAGGTAAGCCATCAAGCACGGACACCAACGCTTGGACCAAAGCAACGCGCTCAAGCTCACCGTAGCTTGAGCACTGCTCCCAGTGGGGTTTGAGCCAGGCACGTGCGTCCGCTGCATGACCAAAGCTCGCAGCACGCTCGACGGCTCTTGCTGCAACCACAGGATCCCGTCGATCTACGGGCTCTAGTTGGCCCCAGACACGCTGAACTTGATCGAAATCGCGCCCCACGTCGATCGCCTCTATCGCCAATGACCGCAATAAACCCTGTGCAGCCAGCGGTGCAAAGCCTTGATGCTTCGCCAACAAGCGCGCTGTACGCAGCGCCTCCAAGGGCTCCCGAGCCAAGCGGGCCGCCTGCAAACGCAAACGCAATGCCTGAGTTCGCCGCCCCACCCCAGGGGACAGTGCGCCCAGCTCCTGCATGGCACGGGACGCATCACGATCATCCAAGGCCCATTCAACAGCCAAGAGGTGCGCCCCCTCTGAAATACTGGTCGTACCTTGCGACGATCGCATCATGACCAACGCACGTACGCGCTCAATCGCAGCATCGCGTCGGGAGCGATCCTGCAAACGATGCAGGCTATGCGCGACCAACAACTGCATCAAGGCCAAGGATTCCACATCGCCAGATAACTCGGGCGTTGCTTCGTGCAGGCTGATCGCCCGCCGTGCAGAACGATACGCACGCGTGTAGCGAGCCGCAAAGAAATACGCCAAAGACTCCCGCAAGGCGGCTTGAGCTGCCGACTCACGGCGGGAGCTTCGCCATGCCTGCGCACGCTGAGGCAATTCAACCAACGTGGTGGAGGCACGAATCACCGTAAAACCCAACACCACCAAAGCCAGAAACAGCACCAAAGCCAAGTTCAAGCCCAATTCAATGCGATACGGGGCCCAATAAATAGACACCAAGCCATCATTGAGCCCAAAAGTCTCGGCTGAAATGGCGGCCAAAACGAATAACAGCAAGAGCCAAATCACACCTCGCACAGCGCTGCCTCTTTGTGGTCAACGACCGGCCGTCGCAGCCGCAATGGCCGCAAAAGTCGCTTCTGGTTTGGGCACACCCACTTGCCGACTCTGACCCGCCACCTGCTTAAGCGACTCGACCACAACTTGTGTGCGTCGTGAGCCAAGATCGAAATAGCGGCCCAACGATTGAACCGCTTGGGTCAGATCGGAATGGGCCACGTCGAGCTGACGTGACAAAAGAGCCAACCGCGCATTCATGATGCGCAGCTTGAGGTTTTCCCTTAAAAAATATCCCTGCTCAGGGGCAACCAACATGGCCTCTGGATGATCAATGCGCGTCACACGAATCAAGCTTTTCATATCGCTCCAAACTTGAGCAACCATCACTCGGCCCTCCAAAAAGGCTCGCCCCAGGCCCGAAGCATCTTCGGGCTGGGATGCAGCGGCTGTCACAGGCTCGACCGAAGCCCCGCCCTCGACGTGCGGTCGAGCATCGAGCTGATTCAACAAGGGCAACTCATCGATCAGGCGTACCACTTCATCAAGGCGGATCAAGAGCGTGCCTACATCAGCCACACCCACACTGCGAATACGATCAAGATCCGCTGCGACCGCTCGGCGCACCCGCTCCAATCGGGGTTGATTGACCCGCGTCAACCGCTCATCAGCCGTACGCAAAGCCGCCACAAGCGGCTCAGCACTGCCCGTGATGGCCGTTTGCTGTAGCGCCACACGCAGCGCCGCATCCACGTCGGTCAGCATGTTTTCATCTCTGGAGCGCGCTAACGACTGCATCAGCTCCTCGACCTGCGAGCGCTGCAAAGCCACTTCGGCCAATCGGTTTTCGAGCAACGACACCTTGGCCGCCGAGTCGCGTGTCTGATCTTGGGCTTGACGCGCAAGCAAGCGCGCCTCACCCGCTTGATCAGCACTGGTTTGTTGACGCCGAACCAATTCCTGCTCAAGCGACAAAAAACGGTCCTTCAAAGACCATGTACCCCAAAAAGCCACCGCACTCACGACAGCACACAACACAAGCAACGCAAGGATCCAAGCGTTGAATTTTCCGGATGCCAAAGCCTGTGCCGCTGCACTTTTAGGGGAAGAGGGGCCGGAGGACATCATGGGACGCATCTCCAAGGGTGAAGATGATCCCGCTGGAGCGGAAGGCAACCGATCCGGCGAGTGCGACGAAGCACCGCCAATGGCAGGACGGGTCGGCTCGAAAGCAGGTCGATCGAGCGATGGGGTCTCGGGAAGCCCCGAGTCACGACGAGAAGAGGGTGTTTCGTTCACGGAGCAATGGGAGGGGAAGAGGCTGCCGCAGGTGCGCGATTGTATCGGTCAAGCAGCGAATCTCGATAAGACTGCAAGGCATGGGCAATACGCAGCGGATCAGGGGGTACAAAGAGCACCGTTTGGAATCCGAGATCCCTTGCGGTGCGAGCAATGCGCTCATGGGTCGCCACCACAACCATGGCACCCACCCTGAAGGCATCGGCCCGCTGCATCAAGTGATGAATCGCCTCGGAGCTACTGAACAGCCAAGCGTGACCGGCGGGATCGGCTTCGATCTGAGCCAAAAGCGCCAGCTCCTGGGGACACCATTCGGGACCGAGGCGTTGATAGGCACACAAAGCTTGAACTTCGGCACCGTGCCGGCCCAGCTGATCGGCCAACCAATCGCGCCCCTCCTCGCCACGCACAATCAGCACAGACTGATGGTGCCAATCCAGCGATGCCAACGCTTGAGACCAAAGTGTTTCGGCATCAAATTGGGGGGACTGGGGCGATGGGGCGACGATCAACGACTCCGGCACGCCATGGGCGCGCAAGGCGGCCACTGTGCCCATGCCCGTAGCCGCCGCCCATGTCGTGGTTGGCCAAGGCAAGCCATCGGGCCGGGCAAGGAAAAAACGGGCCACGGCACTCGGACTGACAAACATCACCAAGCGTTGCTGCGCCAAGGCCACCCAAGCCTGTGCCACACGATGAGCATGCGTCGGGTCGCTTTCGATCCGTAGCAACGGCAGCGCCAGCGCCGACTGTTGCAAAGCCAGCAAGCGCGCCACCCACTCATCCGCTTGAGGTTGAGGCCGGGTCACCACCAAGCGCAGAGACCGACCCGTGGGCAGCATGATGGAAGACTCAGGCTTACGCCGTCGCCGACGGCAAGGCCGCCAGCAGGGCTTCGCCGCCTTGGCTGCGCAGTTGCGCCACCACCGCCAGACCCAACGCTTCGGCCTGCGCGGTCGTGGTCACAGCAGCACGAGCCATCGCCGTGACCAGCGGCACGGTGGCATCACCCGGATGCCCCAGCAGTGCATCAAGCTGAAGCTCGTCACCGTCCCAGCGCGCATGCGCAGCCAAAGGCATGCTGCAACTGCCACCCAAAGCGCGCGAAACCGCCCGCTCAGCATGCACAGATAACCATGTGGGTTGATGCGTCAAGCTGCCCAAGGCGCGGCCGATCTCATGGGCGTCTTGGCGGATTTCCAGACCCAGCGCGCCTTGCCCTGCGGCGGGCAGCATCTCATCAAGTTCTAGACAACTGCGGATGCGCTGACCCAAGCCGAGCCGCTTTAAGCCCGCAGCAGCCAAGATGATGGCGTCGTACTGATCTTCATCGAGCTTGCGCAGCCGCGTATCAAGATTGCCGCGCAGCGGCTGCACATCCAAGTCCGGCCGACGTGCTTTGAGTTGCACCACCCGGCGCAAGCTCGACGTGCCCACACGCGCCCCTTGGGGCAAGTCCGCCAAGGTGGCATAACGGTTCGAGACGAAGGCGTCACGCGGATCTTCCCGCTCCAGCACCGTGGCGAGTACAAAGCCTTCCGGCAGTTCCATCGGCACATCCTTGAGGGAATGCACCGCCAAGTGCGCGCGCCCTTCTTCGAGCGCCACCTCCAGCTCCTTGACAAACAGCCCCTTGCCGCCAACTTTGGACAAAGCGCGATCAAGGATCTGGTCACCGCGTGTCGTCATGCCCAGCAAGTCCACCGTCCAGCTGAATCGAGCGGCCAGCAAGTCGCGGACATGCTCGGCTTGCCAGAGAGCCAAACGGCTTTCACGGGTAGCGATGGTGCAAGAAAGAGGGTGAGAGAGGGTGTGAGTGCTCATGACGCTATTGTCCCGCATGTCACCTCACGATCTCGGCTTGAGCGAATGGTAGGATGTGATCAGAAACAAAGTTACCAACTTTTCATGTTCGAGGTTTCAATGCCACGCGCCACAAGCACGCCACCGATCCCCACCGAAACCTTGCACGACGCGCTTGATGCGAGCGCGAAGAGTGCTCGTGCGGTCGAGAAAAATCGCCCCTTGGTCGAAGACATCCGGCTACTCGGTCGTTTGTTGGGCGACGTGATCCGCGAACAAGAGGGCCAAGCCGCCTTCGAGCTGATTGAGCGGGTGCGCCAGCTTTCGGTGGCCTACCGTCTCAAGCGCGACTCCAACGCCGGCAAGGCTTTGGACCGCCTGCTCAAGAACCTGACCGGCGATCAGACCGTCAGCGTGATCCGCGCCTTCAGCTATTTCTCGCATCTGGCCAACATCGCCGAAGACCGCCACCATGTGCGTCGGCGCGAACACCACGAGCGCCAAGGCCACCTGCACGAAGGCTCGCTGACCATGAGCTTTGAGCGCTTGGCCCAAGCCAACATCCATGCCGACCAGATCGTGCAAACCTTGGAGCGGGCCTACATTTCACCCGTGCTGACCGCGCATCCGACCGAAGTGCAGCGCAAGAGCATTCTGGATGCCGAACGCGCTGTGGCTGAGCTGATCGGCCGACGCGACCACTTGGCATCGGCGGCAGATCGCCGCGATAACGAGGAATTTCTGCGCGCCCGCATCACCCAGCTGTGGCAAACGCGCATGCTGCGCTACACCAAGCTCACGGTGTCGGACGAGATCGAAAACGCCCTGAGCTACTACCCCGCCACTTTCCTGACCCAGCTACCCCGGCTGTATCGCGAAATTGAACAAGCTTTGGGGGGGCATGCGATTCCAACGTTCTTGCGCATGGGCCATTGGATTGGTGGTGACCGTGACGGCAACCCCAATGTCACCGCCGAGACCTTAAAGCGCGCGCTCTCACGTCAGTCGGAGACGGCGCTGCGTTATTACCTCACCGAAGCGCATGCCCTTGGCGCGGAGTTGTCGGTCTCGCAAATGCTGGCCCCGGTCACACCCGCCATGCAGGCCTTGGCGGCCCAATCGCCAGATCACAACGCTCACCGCGAAGACGAGCCCTACCGTCGTGCCTTGATCGGTATCTACGCGCGCTTGGCCGCGACCTTGCTTGAGTTGACCGGCACCGAGGCACTGCGTCATGCCGTGGCCCCCCAAAGCCCGTACCCCAACGCAGAAAGTTTCTTGGCCGATCTGCGCACGATCGAGGCCTCGCTCAAGCATCACCACGCGCAAGCCATGGTCGTGCCGCGCTTGGCCCCGTTGATGCGGGCCGTGCAAGTATTCGGCTTCCACCTCGCCACGGTCGATTTGCGCCAAAGCTCGGACCAGCATGAGGCCGTGGTCGCTGAGCTGCTGCGCGCCGCCAAGGTCGAAGCAGACTACAGCGCCTTGGACGAAACGGATCGCCGCACCCTGCTGCTGCGCTTGCTCAACGACGCCCGACCCTTGCGCCTGATCGCTGGCGAGTACTCGGAACACACCCGCAGCGAGCTGGCCATCTTCGAGACCGCCCGTTTGATGCTGGAGCGCTATGGCCGCTTTGCCATCCGGCACTACATCATTTCGCACACCGAGACCGTGAGCGACTTGCTCGAAGTGCTGCTGCTGCAAAAGGAAGTGGGCCTGATGCGCGGTACCTTGGCCGAGGAGGCGGTGGCCGATCTGATCGTGGTGCCGCTGTTCGAGACCATCGGCGACTTGCGCAACGCCGCACCCATCATGCGTGAGTACTACGCCTTGCCCGGCATCGCTGCGCTGATGGCGCGCTCGGGCAACGAACAAGATGTGATGCTGGGCTACAGCGACAGCAACAAGGACGGCGGCTTCTTCACCAGCAACTGGGAGCTGTACCGTGCCGAGATCGAACTGGTGGAGCTTTTCGACGCTCTGCGACGCCAGAACGGCTTGATCCTGCGACTCTTCCACGGCCGAGGCGGCACCGTCGGTCGGGGCGGTGGCCCGAGCTACGACGCGATCCTGGCCCAACCGCCCGGCACTGTGAATGGGCAGATCCGCCTGACTGAGCAAGGCGAGATCATCGCCTCCAAGTACGCCCACCCCGAAATCGGCCGACGCAACCTCGAAACGCTGGTGGCGGCCACGCTCGAAGCCACGTTGTTGCACCCCACACAAAGTGCCCCAGCCGCGTTCTTGGCCACCGCCGATGCCTTGTCCGAAGCCAGCATGAAGGCCTACCGCAAGATCGTCTATGAAACGGACGGTTTCACCGACTACTTCTTTGCGGCCACGCCGATCCGAGAAATCGCTGGCCTCAACATCGGCTCACGCCCGGCGTCGCGCAAGGCCACCCGCGCCATCGAAGATCTGCGCGCCATTCCTTGGGGCTTCAGTTGGGGCCAGTGCCGTATTGCCTTGCCGGGCTGGTGCGGTTTTGGCTCAGCAGTGGCATCCCTCCTCAGCGCCGACGCCAGCAAGCTGGCCCTGTTGCAGCAGATGTATCGCGATTGGCCGTTCTTCCGCACGTTGATGTCGAATTTGGACATGGTGCTGGCCAAGACCGATCTGGCCATCGCCGCCCGTTACGTGGAGTTGGTCGAAGACCGCGAACTGGGCGAGACCATTTTTGGTGCCATTCAAACGGAGTGGAATCTCACCCAAGATGCGCTGCGGCTGATCACCGGCGATGCGCAGCGCCTAGCGACCAACCCCAGCTTGGCGCGCTCTATCGAGCACCGTTTCCCGTATCTGGACCCGCTGAATCACTTGCAAGTCGAGTTGTTGCGCCGCTTCCGCCTGCGCCACGAAGGGGACGCCGGGATGGAACGCATCCAACGCGGCATTCATCTGTCAATCAACGGCATTGCTGCCGGATTACGCAACACGGGTTGATCCGTGCATGCCTTGCAGCCACAACAGGGCCACCCTTGGACGGACAATCCGGCATCGCTGGCATGATCCGGCCGGAAAGGAACTGTTGTGAGCTGGAATTTGCGTCCCCCTTCTGCTGCGGATCATCTTAAAAAGGGGCTGCGAAGCCTCTGGAGTTCGCTGCGTCACCATCCTCCTGCTGCGTGGGTCACGCTGGTGATCTCCTTGGTGCTGACTTGGGCGGGCTGGTATGTGACCAACCAATTCATCCAGCACCGGGCCTCGGATCGCTACGCCTTTCAGGTCAAGGACGTGGTGGGGGCGATCCAGCAGCGCATGCAGACCTACGAGTCGATGCTGCGAGGTGGAGCGGGTCTCTTCAGCGCCAGTGAAGTGGTAAGCCGACGTGAATGGCAGACCTACGTACAAGCCTTGCAAGTGGATCAACGCTTCCCGGGCATCGTGGGCTTCGGCTACATCGAACGCATGACCCCCGAGCAATTGGCGGCGCACCTTGACCAGATCCGCGCCGAAGGCCAAACGGACTACGCGATCCGTCCCCAAGGCCAGCGCGACATCTACTCGCCGGCAATCTATCTCGAACCACGCAACGAGGCCAACCAACGCGCTATCGGGCTGGATTTTTACGCTCAACCCGCTTTGCGCAATGCCATGGACCGGGCCCGTGACACCGGTATGCCGGCACTGTCACGCTTGGTCAGTCTGGACCACGTTGGGAGCCATGACCTCCTCAAAGAGCGGCGCTTGTTCATGTTTTTGCCGATCTATCGCAAGAACGCCCCCCTCCAAACCGCTGAAGAACGACAAAAAGCGCTCGAAGGCTGGGTCTACAGCGCCATGCACAGCCAAGACTTGTTACGCGACATCTTGGGGGCCAGCAATGCGGAGATCGACGTAGAGGTCTTCGACGGTGCCGAAATGCGCCGAGACACCATGCTCTATCACGACTTGGGCGAAGAAGAGCCCCATTTGGGTCGAACCGATTACGCACCCGATTTCAGCCAAACCACCCGGCTCGACTTTGGCGGCGAGAGCTGGTCGCTGTTCATCCATACCCAACCCGGCTACATCGCTGCCAGCGATACCGGCCAGCCCATCATCGTGGCCATCGGCGGTTTGGCGCTGGATGCTTTGCTCTTTTTGATGATCGGCATCATGGCGGATCGGCATCAACAAGCGCACCGCATCGCCAGCGCCATGACGGAGGGCTTGCAACAAAGCGAGATCCGGCTGCGCGCCATCCTCGACAACTTCCCCTTCATGGTTTGGCTCAAGGATGAGGAAGGTCGCCTGCTGGCGGTGAATGATCCTTATGCCCATGCCTGTGGTCGCCCAGACATCTCCAGCGTGGTGGGCATGAGCGAAGTGGATTTGTGGCCGAAGGACATCGCCCAAGCCCACGAGGAACAAGCCCAGCTGGCCATGCAAGACCGCTTGGAGCACATCACCATTGGCCGCATCACCCGCGCAGGCCAAGAGCGCTGGATGGAGGTGCATTGCGCCCCTTGGTGTACCAACAGTGGCGCGGTGCTTGGCACCGTGGGCTACACGCTGGATATCTCCGAGCAAAAACAAGCCGAACAGTCTTTGCGCGCCAGCGAGCGCCGCTTCCGGCAAATCTTTGAGCAAGCAGCAGTCGGCACCGTTCTGATTGCGCCCGATGCGGGTGAGATCCTCGACGCCAACGTGCGCTTTGCCGAGTTCTGTGGCCACAGCCGCTCACAACTCTTGGGCATGCCCTTGCAAGATTTGCTGGAACTCGGGTCGGACGATTCGGTGGCCGCTTGGATTGGTCGGCTCTGGCAACCCGGTGAGAACAACCACACCCACGAGGTGACGTTGCGCCATCACGATGGGCACACGGTCTGGGCGGTGGTGGGCATGGTTGCTTTGCGTGACGACAACCTCCCCCTGCCCCTGATGGTGATGTCGGTGATCGACATCACGGCGCATAAGCAGGCCGAACACGCCTTGCAAGACAGCAAAGAATTGCTCAATCTGGCTTTGCTGGGCAGCACCGATGGCCTCTGGCGCTACGAGATCGGCCCGAACACCTTGGCGCTGTCACCGCGCTACAAGGCCTTGCTGGGTTACAGCGAGCAGGAGTTGGAGGGGCTGGATGCCTGCACCTTCATCCAGCAGGCCCACCCGGAAGATCGTCCACGCATGCAAGCCCTCTGGACGACGTGCCATCAGGGCGAAACCGTCCACCACGAAACCACCCTGCGCCTGCTGCACAAAGATGGGCACGACATCCCGGTCTTGTTGCGTCTGTTTGTGGGGCGCGATGATCAAAACCAGCCGCTACGCGTCGTCGGCACCTGCATTGATCTGAGCGAGCGTCTGCCCCTCTTGTGTGACTGGCCCGCAGCAACGCAAGCCAGCCCGGCCGCCGCCCCGCGACCGATCCTCTGGGTGGTGGAGCCTGATGACGTCCTGCGTGAGACCTTGGGCCAAACACTCAGCCGTCAAGGCTACGTGGTCCGGTCGTTCGATCAGGCTTTGTCGGCCTTGGCAGCGATGGACCATGACACCGGCCCCAAACCGCAGCACTTGCTGGTGGCCCAACAGCTCAACGCCGAACTCTCCGGGCTGGAGTTGGCCATGGCGATGCGCAATCGCCAACCCGATTTGCGCATCGTGCTCACGCTCGAAGCCCAAGGTCCGGCCATCCACACCGAGCTGGCCCACAACCAAGGTGTGCAACAGATCTTGCACAAACCCTTCGACGCCACCACGTGGCTGCACGCACTACTCACCGATCAAGGAGTTTGAGATGGGCATGGACGTGATCGACTACGACATTCGTGGCTCGGAAATGCAATTTGTCGAGATTGAGCTCGACCCCGGCGAGGCCGCCGTAGGTGAGGCCGGCAGCATGATGTTCATGGATGCCGGCATCACCATGGACGCTGTTTTTGGGGATGGCTCAGCCCAGCAAGGCGGTTTTTTCGGCAAGTTGCTCGGTGCGGGCAAACGGCTGCTGACGGGTGAATCACTCTTCACCACCGTCTACACCAACCAAGCCGGAGCCAAACAGCGGGTCGCCTTTGCAGCGCCCTTCCCCGGCAAGATCATGCCCATGGACTTGCGCCAGCTGGGGGGGATGCTGATCTGTCAAAAAGACTCGTTCCTTTGCGCTGCGCGCGGCGTCTCGATCGGCATCGCTTTTCAGCAAAAAATGGGTGTGGGCTTCTTCGGTGGCGAAGGCTTCATCATGCAAAAGCTCGAAGGCGATGGCTTGGCCTTTGTCCACGCGGGCGGCACCGTGGTGCGCCGCGAGTTGCAAGCGGGTCAGTCGCTGTTGGTCGATACCGGCTGCTTGGTCGCGCATACGCCCGACGTGAACTTCGAGATCCAGTACGTCGGCAAGATCAAGACCGCGCTGTTTGGTGGCGAAGGCTTGTTCTTGGCGCGCCTGAGCGGGCCCGGGCAAGTCTGGTTGCAGAGCTTGCCCTTCTCACGCTTGGCCTCACGCGTTTTCGCTGCCGCACCGCAGCGAGGGGGCTCCCGCGAAGAAGGCTCGCTGCTGGGTGGCTTGGCCACCGGCAGTGCGCTCAGTGGCTTGTTTGGCTCCAGCGACAGCGAGGATTGAGCGCGGGGGGGCGTCGCGTCGTGCGGCTCAGCGCACCACCAGCACCGGCGTGGTGGTGTGCGTAAGAACTTTCTGAGTTTCGCTGCCCAGCAGCAGCCCGGCTAAGCCCCGTCGGCCATGCGAGGCCATCACGATCAGGTCACAGGACCGTGCGCCGGCTTGCTCCAAGATGGCTTCCCAAGGGTGAAGAGACTCCACTTTGATCGCCGTACAGGGCACGCCCACCGCTGCACAGGCAGCCTCGACATGTTGCAAATGCTGGGTCGCAAAACGCTCCTGCGCGTCGTAGAACTCTTGCGGCGGCATGGGCTGCATTTCGGTGATGGCGCTGTAGGGGAACGGCTCCTTCACCGCCAAGGTAAAAATTTCAGCCCCTTGGGTCCGTGCCAAATCAACGACCGTGGCCAAAGCCTTGGCGGTGATGTCTGAGCCGTCAGTGGGAAATAAGATCCGCTTGAACATATCGTCCGATCCTTGGAGTGATGCAGGGCTTGAAAGTATCACGCAAGCTAGGCGACGCAAGCACCCTAAGCTGTGAGCAGATCACCGGATCAGTATCGGATTGACACGGCGCAAGTACGCACGGGCCGTGTCGGATCGGCACACCACTCGCTCCACGAGCCCGGATACAAGGCGGTATCGCCAAACCCGGCCACTGCCATGGCCAGTAAGTTGTGGCAGGCCGTGACCCCCGAACCGCACTGATGCACCACCGGCAACCGTAAATCACCCGTACGCGCCCAGAGAGAATCAAAAGCAGACTTCAGTTGGCCGGCGGACAAAAAACAGCCATCTGGGCCCAAATTGTCCTGAAAAGGTCGATTCAGCGCCCCTGGGATGTGCCCAGCCACCGGATCGAGCGGCTCAATATCACCACGAAACCGTGCTGGCGCACGCGCATCAATCAACGTGTGTTGATGCAAACCAGCTTGCACGGCGTCGGCATCCAAGGTCGGCATGCCCGGTTCGGCTGACAAAACATAGCTGTGGCAGCTCGCTGCATCAGGGACGGCGCTTATGCCACGCTCCAGCGCATAACCCACGGCCTCCCACGCGGGCAATCCGCCGTCGAGCAAAGCCACGGCGCGGTGGCCCAGCCAACGCAACATCCACCAAGCGCGTGCCGCAAACATGCCACCTTGGCGGTCGTAAACCACCACAGGCGTATCAGCCTGAAGGTTCAGCGCGCCGACCGTGGCGGCAAAAGCTTCACGGGTCGGCAAGGGATGACGACCATTGCGGCCCGTTTTGGCGGCACTGAGATCACGCTCAAGGTGCCAATAAACAGCACCCGGCAGGTGAGTCGCCCGGTAGGCGGCTTCGCCCGCTGTGACATCAGCCAAGTCGAAACTGACATCGATGAGCACCACGCGCCCCAACCATGCCGACAACATGTCGGCACCGATCAAGGGGGTGGGGAAGACATCTTGTCGGCTCATGGTTCAAACCTCGCACATCACACGCCGGTACCACTCATGGAAGTGCTGCATGCCATCTTCCATGGGGCTTTGATAGGGTCCAACCTCGTTATCACCGCGCTGCATCAGCGCCTTACGGCCCTGATCCATGCGCTCGCCGATCTCATCGTCTTCGATGCAGGTTTCCATGTAGGCCGCTTGCTGAGCCGCCATGTACTCGGGCTCGAAGGCGACGATTTCTTCGGGGTAATAAAACTCGACCACGTTCAAGGTCTTGTCCGGCCCTTGGGGGTAGAGGTTGGACACCACCAACACGTTCGGGTACCACTCGACCATCAAGGTCGGGTAATAGGTCAGCCAGATCGCGCCTGAGCGGGGGGCTTGGCCCCCTTGATAACTGCGCACCTGCTGCTGCCAGCGCTCGTAAACCTTCGAGCCGGAGCGGCTTAAGGCCTCACCGCCCGTGGAGGCGATGCCCACGGTCTGGACCGAATAGTCTTCGCCCATCTCCCAGCGCAGATCGTCGCACGTGACGAACTGCCCCAAACCGGGGTGGAACGGCACCACGTGGTAGTCCTCAAGGTAGACCTCGATGAAGGTCTTCCAGTTGTAGTTGCACTGGTGCATCTCGGCGCGGTGGAAGACGTAGCCGCTGAAATCAAGCTCCGCCTGCGGGCCGAGCTTGGCGAGATCAGCGTGGATGTCGCGGCCGTTGTCCTCGAAAATCAGCCCGTTCCACGTCTTGACCGGATACGAGCGCAGGTGCAGGCATGGATCGGTCTCGAAGTGCGGCGCACCGCGCAACTTGCCATCCAAACCGTAGGTCCAGCGATGCAGCGGGCAGACCACTTGGCTGCCCGTTTGCCCACGCCCACGCAACATGACCGCTTGGCGGTGGCGACAGACGTTGGACATCAGACGAATCCCATCGGCGGTTCGCACCAAGACACGCCCGTCGCCTTCTTGCGACAGCACGTGGTAGTCCCCTACGTCAGGAATCATCAGTTCGTGCCCCACATAGCGGGGAGCAGACTGAAAGATGCGATGCATCTCCATCTCGTAGCGGGCCGTGTCGAAGTAGCTGGACACGGGCAATTGGGTGCGACTCGGCTGGAGCGAGATGCTCAGGTCGGACATGATCCCCAGAAATCTCCAAAGAACGGGATGGGAAAATGGGCAAACGCCCAAGATGGGACCGGGATTGTAGCGATCTGGCTGCAAGACTCTTGTTTCAAGTCAAATGCGTTCCATGTGTTGCGAACGGTGCCACCCCACTACAATGGCCCGTTTTGTTTTCCTCGTCATGCCCAAGAGCGCACCGCCCAAACCCTCGCCGCCCATCAGTTATGAAGCCGCATTGACTGAGCTTGAGCAACTGGTTCAGGGCCTCGAAAATACCCAGCTTCCCCTTGAAGGCATGCTGAAAAGCTATCAGCGCGGGACCGAATTACTCGTTGCCTGCCGCGATCAGCTTGCAGCCGTGACCCAACAAGTCAAGGTGCTGGAAGACGGTCAACTCAAACCTTGGATCGACGCCCCATGAAGCGTGAAGCCTTCAAAGCGTGGATGAGCGCCGAACTGGCTGCCGTCGAAGCGACGCTGGATATGTTGGTACCGGCCGATGCGCCGGCTGGACTGGGCCAAGCCATGCGCTATGGCGTCTTGGATGGCGGCAAGCGGCTGCGGCCCTTGTTGGTGCTGGCCGCCGCGCGCGCCGTGGGGGCCACTGACGGCCCGGCCCGCCAAGCCGCGCTGCGGGCCGCCTGCGCGGTGGAACTCATCCACGCCTACTCCCTGATCCACGACGACATGCCCTGCATGGACAACGACGTGCTGCGCCGGGGCAAACCCACGGTGCATGTCCAGTTCGGTCAAGCCCAAGCCATGTTGGCCGGCGATGCCATGCAAGCCTTGGCCTTCGAAGTCCTGACCCCGGACATCCAGACCACGCTGATCCCGGCCAGCCTGCAAGCGCGCCTATGCGGGCTGCTAGCTAGGGCCGGTGGCCAACAAGGCATGGCGGGTGGGCAAGCGATTGATTTGGCCAGCGTGGGCCAAGCGCTCAACGAGCAACAGCTGCAAGACATGCACCAGCGCAAGACCGGGGCCTTGCTGCAAGCCAGCGTGATGATGGGTGCCGCCTGCGGTGAGCCCTCAAGCGACGTCACGCAAGCCCTGAGCAACTACGGAGCCGCCCTCGGGTTGGCGTTCCAAGTGGTCGATGACATCTTGGATGTGACGCAAGCCTCGGACAAACTCGGCAAGACCGCTGGCAAGGACCGCTTCCAAAACAAACCCACTTACGTTTCGATCTTGGGGCTCGATGGCGCCACGGAACGAGCCCGGGCGCTGCATCGTCAAGCCTTGGAAGCCCTCCAAGTGCTTGAGACCCAAGGCCTGCCTGACATCCACGCGCTCGCCCTCTTGGCCGACCGCGTTGTCGAACGCGAGTCCTGAACCGACTTGCTCTGATGGATCCGAAATGCCTGTCGCGATGACCGCTCCTGCGCTGCTCTCCCGTATCAACGCCCCCGCCGACCTGCGCAAGCTCTCGCGTGCCGAACTCAAACAAGTCGCCCAAGAATTGCGCGACTTCGTGGTGCAAAGCGTTTCGCAGACCGGCGGACATTTATCGTCCAATCTCGGCACTGTCGAGCTGACCATCGCGCTGCATCACGTCTTCAACACCCCGGACGACCGGTTGGTGTGGGACGTGGGCCATCAGACCTACCCGCATAAGATCTTGACCGGCCGGCGCGACCGCATGCACACGCTGCGCCAGCAAGGTGGGCTGTCGGGCTTTCCGAAGCGCGACGAGAGCGAGTACGACACCTTCGGCACCGCGCACTCTTCCACCTCCATCTCGGCGGCGCTGGGCATGGCTTTGGCCTCGCAGATCAAAGGCGAAGAACGGCACTGCGTGGCCATCATCGGCGACGGGGCCATGACCGCCGGCATGGCCTTCGAGGCCCTGAACAACGCCGGCATGCCGCACGACGGCAAAGTGCCCAACTTGCTGGTGGTGCTCAACGACAACGACATGTCGATCAGCCCGCCGGTGGGCGCGCTCAACAAATACTTGGCGCGGCTGATGAGCGGCAAGTTCTACGCTGCCGCCCGCGAAGGGGCCAAGAACGTGCTTAAAAACGCCCCGCCGCTGTTTGAGCTGGCGCGGCGCTTCGAGGAACACGCCAAAGGCATGGTCGTGCCCGGCACCATCTTTGAAGAATTCGGCTTCAACTACGTTGGCCCCATCGACGGCCACGATCTGGACGCGCTGATCCCGACGCTGGAAAACCTGCGCGACAAACGCGGCGCGCAGTTCCTGCACGTGGTCACCAAAAAAGGCCGGGGCTACAAACTGGCCGAGGCCGACCCCATCGCCTACCACGGCCCCGGCAAGTTCGACCCGGCGCGCGGCCTGCAAAAACCCGCCACCCCGCCCAAGACCACCTTCACCCAAGTGTTCGGTCAATGGCTGTGCGACATGGCCGAAGCCGACAAGCGCTTGGTGGCCATCACACCGGCCATGCGCGAGGGCTCGGGCATGGTCGAGTTCCATCAGCGCTTCCCCGAGCGTTACTTCGACGTCGGTATCGCCGAGCAGCACGCCGTGACCTTGGCCGGCGGCTTGGCCTGCGAAGGCATCAAGCCGGTGGTAGCGATCTATTCGACCTTTTTGCAGCGCGGCTACGACCAGCTCATTCACGACGTGGCCTTGCAAAACCTGCCGGTGCTGTTTGCCATCGATCGCGCTGGCATCGTCGGTGCCGATGGCGCCACACACATGGGCGCGTTTGACATTGCCTTCATGCGCTGCATCCCCAACCTCGCCCTCTTGGCCCCGGCCGACGAGGCCGAGACCCGCCGCGCCCTCACCACCGGCTTTCGCCGTGACGAGCCCGTGGCGGTGCGCTACCCACGCGGCGCTGGAGCCGGCATTGCCCCCGCGCAAGCGCTCGACGAGCTGCCTTGGGGTCGGGGTGAAATCCGCCGCCAAAGCAGTCGCCTCAACCACCCCGCCGACCCGACCCAGCCGCGCATCGCCCTGCTGGCCTTTGGTCCGCTGCTCTATCCGGCCTTGCACGCCGCAGAAAAGCTCGACGCCAGCGTGGCCAACATGCGCTTCATCAAGCCGCTCGATACCGCTTTGCTGCTCGAACTGGCCCTCAGTCACGACGCCTTGGTCACCCTTGAAGAAGGCTGCATCACCGGCGGGGCCGGCAGCGCTGTGCTCGAAGCCCTGCAACAAGCCGGGGTCACGATCCCGGTGCTCACCCTCGGCTTGCCAGATGCCTTCGTCGATCACGGCGACCCGGCTTATCTGGCTGCCCATCATGGCTTTGATGCCGCAGGGATTGAAAAGGCTGTTCGGACACGCTTTGGCACGCTCTTGGCTTCCGTATAAAACTTGTGCCCATGCATACCCCTTCCATCCCGGATACCCAAAGCGAACGCGACTCACGTCATCTCGTCATCCAACGTGTGGGCGTGCGTGCCCTGCGCTATCCCTTGCAAGTCAAGGTGGGCTCGCACGTGAGCACCAGCGTGGCCACGTGGACGCTTGATGTCGCCTTACCGGCCGAACAAAAAGGCACCCACATGTCGCGCTTTGTGGCGTGGCTGGAAGCGCTGGACACCGAGCAGCGCTTGCTGAGCGCCGAGACTTGGCGCGCTGAACTGAGCGACATGCTGGAGCGCCTGCATGCCACCGACGGCACGATCGAGGCCCGCTTTCCCTTCTTCATCCGCAAGCACGCGCCGGTCTCAGGCGTGACCAGCTTGCTCGACTACCAAGGCGGCTGGATCGCCGAAACCCGCGACAGCCGCACGACGATCTGGGCTGAGGCGGTGGTGCCAGTCAAAAGCCTGTGCCCGTGCTCGAAGGAAATCTCCGACTACGGGGCGCACAACCAGCGCTCCAACATCAGCCTGAAACTCGAACTGCTGGCCCCGATCGGCTGGGACGAGATCGTGCGCTTTGCCGAGCAAAGTGCCTCCAGCGAGATCTGGGGCATGCTCAAACGCCCCGATGAAAAGTGGGTCACCGAGCGCGCCTACGAAAACCCCAAATTCGTCGAAGATCTCGTGCGCGACGTCGCCCTGCGCCTCAACGCCGACCCGCGCATCGGCCGCTACAGCGTGGACGTCGAAAACTTCGAATCCATCCACAACCACTCGGCCTGGGCACGGATTGAGCGTTAGATGCCGGGCTAAGTTCGCCATCACCGGAGACGGCACCATGTTCAAAGGCATCCTGATCGAAAAAGATGAAGCGGGCTATCGCGCCGCCGTACATGACATCGACCCAGCGGCCTTGCCCGCAGGCGATGTCACCGTCCAAGTGGCGTACTCCACCTTGAACTACAAGGACGGGCTGGCGATCAGCGGCAAGTCGCCGGTGGTGCGACGCTTTCCGATGGTGCCGGGCATCGACTTGGCCGGCAGCGTGATCGAGAGCAGCCATCCCGATGTCAAGGTGGGTGACGCAGTGGTGCTGAACGGCTGGGGCGTGGGTGAAAGCCATTGGGGCGGTTTGGCGCAACGGGCGCGCCTCAACGGCGACTGGCTGGTGCCGCTGCCTGCCGCCTTCAGTCCGGCGCAGGCCATGGCCATCGGCACGGCAGGCTACACCGCGATGCTGTGCGTGCTGGCGCTGGAACGGCACTGCCTCACGCCAGACCGAGGCCCCGTCATCGTCACCGGCGCAGCCGGCGGCGTGGGCAGCGTGGCCGTGGCCGTGCTGGCCAAGCTGGGTTACCGCGTCACAGCGGTCACAGGCCGGCCCCAAGAAGCGGATTACTTGCGTCAACTCGGTGCCACCGAGGTGCTGGCGCGCACGGACTTCAGCAACCCCGGCAAACCGCTGGCCAAAGAACGCTGGGCTGGGGCCGTTGATACGGTCGGCAGCCACACCTTGGCCAACGTCTGCGCGCAGATGAATTACCGGGGCATCGTCACCGCTTGCGGCCTGGCCGGTGGCATGGATCTGCCAGCCAGCGTGGCCCCTTTCATCCTGCGCGGTGTGACCTTGGCCGGGATCGACAGCGTGATGTGCCCCCGCCCTGAGCGCCTACAGGCTTGGCAACGCCTCGCCACCGATCTCGACCTGACCAAGCTCAGCCTGATCACCCACGAAATCAGCTTGGCTGAAGCCATCTCCACCGCCACCGCCTTGCTCGCCGGCCAAGTGCGCGGCCGGGTGGTGGTGGATGTGAATCGGTGAGCTGACTAGGTCAACGAGACCGACGCTTCCTACACGCATAGCGGGAGTGGTAGGCCGTGTTGGACTTGAACCAACGACCAAAGGATTATGAGTCCTCTGCTCTAACCAACTGAGCTAACGGCCCCCTGTCGAGTCGGCGCGCATTGTAGACGCTGCGCGCCCACGCAGAACCTCTACTTGGGCTGACTCAAGGCGTTGCCCACCAAACGGGCGGTGATGTCCACGATCTGGATCATGCGGTCGTAGGCCATGCGGGTGGGGCCGATGACACCCAGGGTACCGACGAGCTGGCCATCGACCACATAGGGGGCCGAAACCACTGAAAGCTCCTCGATGGGGATGACGCCGCTTTCCCCGCCGATGTAGATGCGTACCCCTTCAGCACGACAGGAACCATCGAGCAGGCGCATCAGGAGCGTTTTTTGCTCGAACAGGTCGAACATCTTGCGCAGCGAGCCCATGTCGGCCCCGAAATCCTGCATGCCCAGCAAGTTGCGCTCGCCTGCGATCACCACCTGCTCGGACTCAGCTGTACTGGCCGCGTCGCTGCCAAACTGCACCGCCGCTTGCATAAGGGTGGTGATCTCGCTGCGCAGATGCTCGGTTTCGTTGTGCAGCAACTCACGCACGGCCTCGATGGTGCGGCCGCTGTAGTGGCTGTTGAGAAAGTTGCTGGCTTCGGTGAGCTGACTCGGGGTGTAGTCCTGCGCGGTATGCAGCACCCGGTTTTGCACATCACCATCGCTGGCCACCAAGATGAGCAGAATACGGCGCTCACCCAGACGCAAGAACTCGATCTGATGAAAGATGGCGCTATGCCGTGGTGAGGTCACCACGCCCACAAAATGGGACAAATTGGAAAGCAAATGCGCCGCATTGGCGATCACCCGCCGGGGCTGATCCGGTTGAAGTTGCTCACGCAAGGTGCCCAAACGATGGACTTCATCGTCTATCCGAGGACCGGAGGTGGTGAGCATGGTGTCCACAAACAATCGGTACCCCCGGGGCGTGGGCACCCTTCCCGCCGAGGTGTGCGGGCTGACGATCAAGCCCAGATCTTCTAGATCGGACATGACGTTACGAATGGTGGCTGGAGAGAGCTCCAACCCAGCAGCTTTGGACAGGGTGCGTGAACCGACGGGCAGGCCGTCAGCGATGTAGCGCTCAACCAGGGTCTTGAGCAGAATTTTGGCGCGTTGATCCAACATGGAAATCATTGTAGGTGGCCCATTCAGGCGCTTTAAGGCGCTTGTTTCTTTGCGTCACGCTCAAGGCTGGGCGCTGTGGTGTAATTTCCGCCCATGGTGAGTCGCTTTCGTCATGCCGCACTGGTCGGCAAGTATCAGGCGCACGGCATGCGACCGTTGCTCGAAGACATTGCCCATTTGCTGTCACGCAAAGGGTTGGATGTCTCGATCGAGGCCCGTACCGCGCTGGCCACAGGCATCACCGAATATCCTTCGCTGACCGTGCCGGAGTTGGGCCGTGACTGCGATCTGGTGGTCGTGGTGGGCGGTGACGGCACGATGCTGGGCATTGCGCGTGAACTCGCACCCTTTCATGTGCCGGTCGTCGGGGTCAACCAAGGTCGCTTGGGTTTCATCACCGATGTGCCCATCAGCTCCTTGCAAGAGGCGCTGTGCGCCATCGTCGCCGGTGACTACGAGGAAGAACATCGCGCCGTTCTTGACGGCCAAGTGATCCGCAGTGGCAACGTGATCCTCTCGGCCACCGCCATGAACGATGTGGTCGTGCGGTGCAGCGGCACCGGCATGATTGAGCTGAGCGTGAGTGTGGACGATCAGTTCGTCACCAACTTCCGCGCCGACGGGTTGATCTTGGCCTCGCCCACCGGCTCGACCGCCTACGCGCTTTCGGCGGGTGGACCGATCGTGCATCCGGGCATTGCCGGCTTGGTGCTGGTGCCCATCGCCCCGCACACCCTGTCCAACCGCACCATCGTGCTGCCCGACTCAGGCCGCATCAGCATCGAGATCGTGGCCGGGCGTGAGATGAGCGCCAACTTCGATATGCAGTCGATCGCTAACTTGGTTTTGCAAGACCAAGTGATCGTGCGTCGCTCGACTCACCGCGTACGTTTTCTGCATCCACGCGGCTGGAGCTACTACGCCACTTTGCGCCGCAAGTTGCACTGGAACGAAGGCGGCGTGCAAGTCCCCGGACCCGGAGGTTTCTGATGCTGCAACGGCTGGTGCTGCGCGATTTCGTCATCGTCGAAAGCCTAGAAGTCGAGTTTGCCGCCGGCTTTTCCGTCCTGACGGGCGAGACCGGCGCGGGCAAGTCGATCTTGATTGACGCCTTGCAACTGGTGCTGGGCGGACGCGGTGACGCCGGCTTGGTGCGCGAGGGCTGTGCCCGGGCTGAAATCAGCGCCGAGTTCGATCACCTACCTGGCGCACTGGTGCAACGCCTCGAAGAAGCAGGCTTTGACGCCACGGAGCCGCTGCTGTTGCGCCGTAGCGTCGATGCTCAAGGCAAGAGCCGCGCTTGGATCGCGGGCAGCCCGGCCACGCTCGCGCAACTGAAAGAGCTGGGCGAAGACTTGGTCGATATCCACGGCCAACACGCTTGGCAAAGCCTGACCCGGCTCGCCTCGGTGCGCGCCCTCCTTGACGCCTTTGCCGGGATCGACAACGCCGTGCTCACCCAAGCTTGGGCCACGTGGAAAGAAGCCCGTCGTCAACTCGATGCGGCGCGCACCCGCGCGGTCGATCTGGAGCGCGAGCGCGAACGGCTGGCATGGCAAATCAGCGAGCTCGACAAGCTCGCCCCAGCCGAACACGCTTGGGAAGCACTCAACGCCGATCATCAACGCTTGGCCCACGCGCAGGCCATTCTGGACGGCGTCCACAGCGCGCTCGAATCACTCAGCGAGGCCGACACCAATGCCAGCCGCCAGATCGACCAAGCGCTGCATGCTTTGAATCCCTTGGCCCAGCATGACCCGATGCTGGCCAACGCCCTCACCGTTTTGCAAGAAGCCCAAGCCCAGTTGGTGGACGTGGTACGCAGCCTGCACAGCACCCAGCGACATACCGATTTGGACCCCGAACGCTTGGGTGAGCTCGATGCCCGCATGGCCGCGTGGATGAGCTTGGCGCGACGCTATCGCCGCCAACCGCAGGATCTCGCCGCCACCCTGGAGACATGGCGCATCGAACTCACCGCCTTGGACGCTGCCACCGATCTGGATGCTTTGACCGCCGCGACACAACAAGCCGAAGCGGCCTTTCGCCAAGCCGCCGAACAAGTCTCCCAAGCCCGCCAAGAGCACGCCCCGCGCTTGGCTCAAAGCGTCACACAGATCATGCAAAGCCTTGGCATGGCCGGGGGGCGTTTCGAGATCGCGCTAGAACCACTCACCGAGCCGCAAAGTCACGGCTTAGAGAGCGTCGAATTCCAAGTCGCGGGTCACGCCGGCAGCACCCCCAGAGCCATCACCAAGGTAGCCTCCGGCGGCGAGCTGTCACGCATCGCCTTGGCCTTGGCCGTGACCACGCGGCAAAGCAGTTGGGTCGATACCTTGATCTTCGACGAGGTCGATGCGGGGATCGGCGGCACGGTGGCCGAAACGGTGGGGCGGCTGATGCAGCGCTTGGGTCAAGCTCATCAAGTCCTCGCCATCACCCACCTAGCGCAGGTGGCGGCCTGTGCGCACCAGC
>NZ_JBYSVC010000036.1:0-25011 GCF_057922285.1 Leptothrix toolikensis (SeqCode) | reverse complement strand
AGGCTGTGACCCAGGGCCACCACCACCGAAGCGATTTCGCTCGCCACCGGGTCAGCGGGAATGCCGCGCACAAAGCTCTGATCGACCTTGAGTTTGTCGATCGGGAACTTGCTCAAGTAAGACAGCGAGGAATAGCCGGTGCCGAAATCATCCACCGCCAGCCGCACCCCCAAGGCTTTGAGAGCGGTCAACCGCTCCACGGCTTGCACAGCGTCCATCAGGGCGCTTTCGGTCAGTTCCAGCTCCAGCCGATCTCCGGGTACGCCGGTACGCTCCAAGATACGGGCGATCTTGTCGGGCAAGTCGCTCTGAGCAAATTGCAGGGTGGACAAGTTCACCGCCATCACCTCGGGGGCCACGCCGTCGCGCATCCACGCCGCCATTTGCCAGCAAGCCTGATACAGCACCCATTCGCCGAGCCGCAGGATCAGGCGGGTTTCTTCAGCCACCGGGATGAATTCAGCCGGCGACACCATGCCATGCACCGGGTGATGCCAGCGGGCCAAGGCCTCGACGCCCACGATCCGGCGGGTGCTGGCATCGACCAGCGGCTGGTAGTGCAGCTGCAACTCGTCGTTATCCATAGCATGGCGCAGGCGGGTTTCCATCTCCAACCGACGCTGAGCGGTGTCCGTCAGCGCCTGGGTATGGAAGCAGTAGGTGCCACGGCCTGAGCCCTTGGCTTGATAAAGCGCCGCATCGGCTTGCTGCAACAGCTGATGGGCGTCATCCGCATCGTCGGGGAAAAGACTGATGCCAACACTGGCCCCGACAAACACCTCGTGGCCCGAACGCAGGGTGAAGGAGCGGCTCAGCACGTCGATGATCTGATGCGCCACCACCCCGGCCTCCTGCGGCTCACCCACGCTGTCGAGCACCACGACAAATTCATCGCCCCCCAGTCGCGCCACCATGTCGGATTCCCGCAGGCGCTGGCGCAACCGCTCAGCCATGGCGCGCAGCAACTGATCGCCCGCAGCGTGCCCAAGGCTGTCGTTGACGTTCTTGAAGCGATCAAGGTCAAGCAGCAAAACGGCACCGCGCAAGCCATTGCGCCGGGCACTGGCCATGGAACGCGCCAGATGACTCATCAGCATGACCCGGTTGGGCAAGCCGGTAAGCAGGTCGTGATGTGCGAGGTATTTCAGATCCTGCTCAGAACGTTTGGCCTTGGTGATGTCCACACAAGCCGCCACATAGTTGACGATCTCGCCGTCGTTGCCGCGCACGGCATTCACACTCAGGCGTTCGGGGTAAACATCGCCACTTTTGCGTCGATTCCACAGCTCACCTTGCCATTGGCCTTGCTCACGCAGGGCGCGCCAGAAGGCGGTGTAAAACGCATCATCCTGATAGCCCGAGCGCAGGATCTGCATGCGCTGACCCACCAGCTCGCTTTCTGCATAGCCCGTCATGGTGCAAAAAGCCGCGTTGACCATCAGGATGTGACCATCCGGCGTGGTCACGGCCAAGCCCTCTTGGGTGTGCTTAAACACCGCTTCGGCCTGGCGCATGTGCAGCTCCTCGGCTTTGCGCACGCTGATGTCATCCACAAACACCACGGTCCGGTCTGCCTCCACCCTTGTGGCGGTGACATTGACCCAACGTCGCTTGCCATCGCCGCCCAACAAGGTGATGTCAAATTTGCGACTGTCTCGCTCCGCCATGGTGCGCCAAGACTGTTCGACCATGGCGCGGGCTTGCTCGTCGGGGAAGAAGCTCACCAAGGCTTGCCCCACCACCGCTGCGGCCGCCGGCTTGCCCAGCATCTGTGCCATCACCTTGTTGGCTTCGATCATGCGACCTTGCGCATCCAGCACCACAATGCCCAGCGGCGCTTGCTCGGCGTAGCGCCGGAAGCGAGCCGCCACCTGCCCGCGCGCTTGCACGAGTTGTAGCTGACCCCGCCCTTGTAAAAGCAACCCCAGCAGCACCAGCAAACCCACGCAAAGCATCATCAACACCACCATGTTGAGAACAAAGCGGTAAGTGGGTGCCATCACGTGGGACTCGTCCACCTTGACGATCAAGTGCCACGGCAAACCCGGCACCGGCGCGGTACCTGCCAAAATTTCTGCGCCCCGATCATCAACGCCATGCAGCCGAGTGGCCCCTTCTTTCATCAGCGCCACGCCCCAATCGCGCCCATCATCCAAGGTCAACGCCAACGCGCTCTGGGCGCTGTGGCTGAGATGGGGGGTGTTGAGTACATCGACATGATCACGGTGTGATCGCACCACCCAAGTTTCAGCATGATCATTGCCCCAAGGATGCAAGATCGACTCCGGCCCTAGCAGCCCCCAGTCATCGGGCACGTGAAACACCATGACACCCATCAGCCGGGTCGCTTCACCGCCTTGGGGCGCAAGAGCCTCTTGCCGACGCTCACTATGAACCGGCACCACCCAAGCCATATGGGCCGGGCCCGTGGTCGCAGCCGCCACCGATAGCTCGATAGATTGAAAGGATCTCGGTGCCAAGGAGGGCGCTGATGGCTGCATATCGGCTGCCAAAACGGCCCGGACCGCTGAAGCCCAAGAGGTCACATGTTCGGATTCAGCCGGCAATTCGGCCATGCTACTGACCACCCGTTGTCCGGCCGTATTCCAAAACTCGACCGACTGCCAGTTGTTTTGCTGTACCAGCAGCTCTAGATCGCGGGGGGTGAGCCCACGGCTGACGATTCGCCGCAACTCCTCGGTCTGCACCAAGTTACGCGCCAAGGCTTGGCGATCACGCAACCAATCGGCCAAAAATTGGCTCTTGATGATGGCCCTAGATGAAAGCTCCTCCAGCTGATCGTTGCGGGCTTGGATGATTTCATTGCGCAGCAGCAACGTCACCGCCACCCCGATCACCAGCACCCCAGCGGCCATCGCCCACCATAAACGGCCACTGCCAGGTCGATCCGACCGTTGCGAGTGCGACGTAAGAATATCGACGGGATCAGGGGCCACCGCACTGGCCGCACGGGTCAGGGCCAAATACAGCAACACGGCGGTCAGGGCGACAAAGATCAGACCTTTGAAAGCGCCGAACCACAGCACGCTGGGCAGATCGGGCAACTGCCCAAGCAGATAGTCCGTGCCCAAAATCCAGCCACCGGCCAAAACAAGATAGGCCAGCGTCTGAATCAGTGCATGTCGATGGGGACGGTTATTTGTAACCATGGCGGCGCAGCATACCTGCACCCCACGGTGACGCCAAGTCAACGCCCTGAGTGCTCAGCTATTTCTGGGTGCTCTTCACCGCCATGATGCGGCATGCCGCCCATGCCACTGCCACCCATCCGTGGGCTGTGGGCCAAAAACTTGCGTACTTTTTGCTGCTGCTCAGGTCGCAGATGGTCAAAAAAGTCAGCCGCCGCCTTGATCACTTCGGGACTTTGGGTTTGCAAAGTCTGGGCGCGAGCTTCGGCCATGGCTTGCGCGGCTTTCTGGTCCAGATGATCCCCTGCCATCAAACCGAGCAAAGTCTGGCGTGGATCCTTGTCCTTGGTGGTCGCCCGCTCAGCCTCTTGGAAAGCCTGCCACTTTTGGGCCAAGGTGGTGAGGCGCAGCTTCTGGTTGGCGTCCAACACCAAGGCATCACTGATTCTCTCGACCATGCGATCTTGATGCTTGTGGTTGTGGTCCATCCCCATAGCCATATCCATATGCGGGCACATGCCCGCGCCTTCGTCCCCCTTGGGATGCGCAACCACCGCCAAAACCACGGCCATCAAACCGGCCAGCACCGAGACTTTCAGAACTTTGTGGATCATCTTGTTCATGGAAACTCCTTCATGCTCATTCTTGAGCGTTACAACCGCCGCCCTAAGAATGCGCCACGTAAGTTGCGGCCTCAATGCCACCGTGTTGCTGGCAGGTTGCTGTTGAAAAAAACTTCTAAGCTGACTTGATACTTGCCGCAAAAGCCAAACTTAAGGCGGTGTGCTTAAAAACACAATTTCTAGGAAACTTTTTCTCATGATCTTGATCCTTCTCAGGAGATACGCTTGAAAACTCTGCTGGTCACGCTTTCGATGGCCGTCGCTGGTCTGACATTCAGTCTTGCCCCCCAAGACGCTGATGCCAAACGCTTGGGCGGGGGTCAACCGGCGGGCATGCAAAGGCAGCAAAGCAACACGCCGCCTGCGGCTACACCGCCCACCGCAACACCGGCTCCAGCACACAACCCGGGTGCTACAGCTGCCGGTGCCACCGCTGGTGCAGCCGCTGCGGCAGGCAAACGCAGCTGGCTCGGCCCCTTGGCTGGCTTGGCTGCGGGCTTAGGGATCGCCGCCTTGCTGAGTCATTTCGGTATGGGTGAAGCGTTTGCCAACATGATGATGTTTGCTCTTTTGGCCGTGGTCGCGGTGATCGCCATCGGTTGGCTGATGCGCCGCTTTGGTAAAAAGCCAGAAGAATCTTCGGCTCCGCAGGGCATGCAATTTGCAGGTGCTGGCGCAGGCGCAGGCTCAACCCCGGCTTGGCAAGCACAGCAACCCACGCCGGTGGAAGCAACGATGCCAGCGGCATTCACCGCCAACACCGCCGTCAACACCCCCACGGTGACTCCTGCCGCATCGATGACCACGGGCAGCCTCACGGCCTTGCCGGCCGACTTTGATGTCGCGGGTTTCGAGCGCATCGCCAAGACGGTCTTCATCCGCATGCAAGCGGCCAATGATGGCGGTCAAGTCGAAGATCTGCGCAAGTTCACCACGCCAGAGTTGTTCGCTTCGCTGCGCGTCGATTTGCAAGAACGCGGCGCGGTCGAGCAGCACACCGATGTGGAAGAACTGCACGCCAAAATCATCGATGCAGCCCAAGAAAACAGCCAGCAAATCGTTTCGGTGCGCTTTGACGGTCGCCTGAGTGAACGCAGCAACGGCCAAACCAAGGTCGAAGCCTTTGCGGAACTGTGGCACTTCGTGCGCCCCATCGACGGTAGCCGTGAATGGGCCATCGCCGGCATCACGCCGGTGGAAAGCATCGCTCACTAAGCCAAAACAAGGGCAAGCATGGTGGCGTGCGCCACAATCACGCCCCATGCGAACCGTTCTAGCTGAAGACGATGCCATCTTGGCCGACGCCTTGTCGGCCAACCTGCGCGCCGCAGGTTTCGAAGTCGAGGTGGCCACCAACGGGGCTGTGGCTGAGTATCTACTCACCCGGCCCGGCTTTGATCTCGGGATCATCGACTTGGGGCTCCCCTTGGTCGATGGCTTGACCGTCGTGCAACGGGTGCGCGCCGCGCGCCCCACCGTGCCGCTGGTGATCTTGACGGCCTTGGATGGCATGGAAAATCGCGTCGCCGGCTTGAATGCCGGGGCCGATGATTACCTCACCAAACCTTTTGACTTTCCCGAGCTGGAAGCACGCATACGCGCTTTGATGCGCCGCGCTCAAGCCCACGGCACGAGCTCAAGCGCAGCAAGCGTAGGTATCCATGGGGGAGGCTTCGAGAGCCGCATGCGTGTCGGTGCCTTGCTGTTTGACCGCGACGCTCACCGGGCCAGCTTGCACGGCCAAAGCATCGAGCTATCCCCACGTGAATGGCTGCTCTTGGAGCTGTTGATCAGCCAAGTACGCAAGGTCATCAGCAAAGAGCAGATCGCCCAAGCTTGGTCGGCCGATGTCTCTGAGAGCGGGGGCCCCGCCTCGCTGGAGGTCTACATCCACCGCTTGCGGCGCAAGCTTGAAGGCTCAGGGGTGGGCATCCGTACCGTGCGCGGCCTGGGTTACTTGCTCGAAACGCAAGACTAACGACGACGGACAACGACACGCCACCCGCCCATGCGCGTTGCCCTGCGCCATCACCTGCTGATCTGGCTACTGGCCCCGCAACTGGTGCTTTGGCTGGCTGCGGCCTTGGTGACCTACAGCGTGGCGGTGCGTTACGCCGATCTGGCCATCGACCGCAGTCTTTTTCAGGCCTCCAAAGCGCTGGCGCGGCAGGTCAAGCCGATGGGCAGTGGCCTGTTGGTGGATTTTCCGCGTGCGGCCAAAGACATTCTCGAAACCGATCCCGACGAACAGGTTTACTACATGGTGAGTAGCCCCCCCGGGCAATTCATCTTGGGCAACCGCCAACTGCCTGTGCCACCCGTGCCCGATCAAGGCCCCGATACGCAGAGCTTTTATGACGCCAGCTTGCAAGAAGACGGCAAAACCGTGGCCGTCCGGGTGGCTGCCATCACCCTGAACTGGGGTGAGCCAGAAGCCCCGCAGCGCATGCTTGTTCAAGTGGCCAAAAGCCGCAACAGTCGCCAGATCTTGGCCCGTAACATTCTTTGGGACACCGCCATACCCCTCAGCATCTTGGTGCTGATCATGTCCGCCTTGGTCTGGGCGGGCATCCGCTCGGGTCTGAGCCCCTTGGCGAGGTTGCGCGACACCGTCAGCGGCCGTGCCCCAGGCAACTTGGCCCCCTTGCAACTCGACGCCGCGCCCGAAGAAGTCCGCGATTTGGTCGCTGCCCTCAACGCCTTGCTGGCCGCTGTGCAAGAAAGCCTGGTGCAGCAACGCCGCTTCATCAACGACGCGGCCCACCAACTCCGCACCCCGCTGGCGGGGCTCAAAAGCCAAACTGAACTGGCACTCAAAGAACTGGAACGCAGCGCGCATCCCGACCCCAGCCTGCACGCCCGACTTGAGCTGGTGCTCGAAAGTGCGGGCCGTTCCAGTCACCTCATCACCCAGTTGCTCACCTTGGCCCGCGCAGAGCCTGAATCCGCGCTGGCGCAGGGGCAGCAGTGCTTTGATTTGCACCAACTGGCCCGCGAAGTCACGGCCGAATGGGTCCCCCGCGCCCTCTCCGCCCACGTCGATCTGGGCATGGACGAGGCGACTGATGGCTCAGCACCGCCGGCGATGATCGTGCAAGGGCACCCTCTTTTGATCCGCGAAGCCATCGTGAACTTGATCGACAACGCCATCCGTTACGCGGGCGCAGGCACCGAGGTCACGGTAGGGGTGTCCTCTGACGCCACCTCGATCCACCTCAACGTGGATGACACCGGCCCAGGCATTGAGGCTTCGCTGCGGCCCCGTGTTTTCGAACGCTTCGTGCGAGGCCATCAAGATGGCAACGGCTGCGGTTTAGGCTTGGCCATCGTGCGTGAGATCGTCTACCGTCATGGCGGCAGCGTGCTGCTTGAGCCGCTGCTACCGCACGGTTTGCGCGCCCACATCACACTGCCCAAACTATCCCAAGCACCCACACCATGATGCGTCCTTGGCTCGGCCATTTGCAACTCGACTACCGCTTGGATGGTGAACGCACCGTGGCACTTGACCGCCACGAAGGCCCACTGCGAGTGCTGCAACGCCTCTACCCCGAGGGCGAACGCATCTGCCATCACGTTTTGGTGCATCCGCCCGGTGGGATCGTCGGCGGCGATGTCCTTGAAGTCGCCATCACCCAGACTGAAGGCAGCCATGCGCTGATCACCACACCCAGTGCCACGCGCTTTTATCGCAGTGCGGGGGAGCTGGCCGAACAGAGGGTCCACGCCCGCCTCGCTCCTGGCGCACGGCTCGAATGGCTGCCCTTGGAAACCATCGCCTACCCCGGCTGCTTGGCAGAAAACCAGCTCTGCTTTGATCTGGCCCCCGGCGCATCCATGCTGGGCTGGGACATGCTCGCCTTGGGCTTGCCCGCCGCCAACCTTGCC
Source organism: Leptothrix toolikensis (SeqCode) (assembly GCF_057922285.1). Lineage (NCBI taxonomy): Bacteria > Pseudomonadati > Pseudomonadota > Betaproteobacteria > Burkholderiales > Sphaerotilaceae > Leptothrix > Leptothrix toolikensis (SeqCode). The sequence continues at coordinate 17,351 of NZ_JBYSVC010000036.1, read as the reverse complement.
TTTGAGCACGGCATCATCCGCCAACACCTAGAGCTGCCTGGGATCTGGCTGGAACGTGGCCGCATCGACGCCCACGACCATGCCCTGCTTGACGCCCCCTTGGGCATGGCTGGTCGGCGGGTCATGGGCACCTTGTGGTGCTCAAGCGGCAGCGCCATGGCCCCAGCGCTGCGCCAAGCCTTGCTCGACGCCGCCCGCGACGCTTTTCCCAAAACAGAAGACGCTCAACCCGACTCGGGGATCTGTGCCGGCGCGACCTCGCCGCATGAGCAACTGGTGCTGTGCCGGGCCTTGGCCCCGCGCATCGAACCGCTTTTTGCCCTGTGGCGCGACATCCGCGCCCGCTGGCGCGCACAGCTCTGGCAACTTGATGCCCATCCGCCCCGGATCTGGGCGATGTGATCAATCCGCGAAGGGATTGGTCACCTGCGTGGTCGCTTCTTCTTGGATCTGCTCAGGCAGCTCTTCAGCTTCAAGCACCTTGATGGCACGCTTCAAAAGAGCTTGGAGTTCGCGGGCACGCTTCAAGCCCGCTTTGTCGCGAGTGATCGACAAGCTGCCATAAAGCTCGATGCGATCCGTGCGGTTCTCGACCGTGAGTTCCCCAAGGGTGGTGGTTTCTGTGGCGTTGGCAAAAGGTTTCATGATGGGTTTACCAGGTATTTCAATGAGCACGCACACGCAGATTGGGACCGCTGGTGGGTTGACTGGTCGGGCCGGTCGGATCAGGCAGAGCGAGTTTGGTTTTCTTCACGCTATCCGACAAGGATGGAAACAAATTCATCTTGAGGCGCTGCTCTAGCTCAGCAATGGTGATGATCTTCGCCGCAATATCGGTGGCATTCTTATCATTCGTCACCACATAGGCCGCAGCGCTTTGGGTCTTGGGGTCATAAACCGCTTTGAACAAGGCGGTCGGCACCATGATGCGGTTATGCAATTGCGTCAACGAGGTGCCCTCAAAAATAGGCCCTGTGATCACGTAAAGGCTTTTACCGCCCAAGACTTGTTCACGCACTGCTTTTTCAATCTCAGCCCATAAACCTCGATTCACCTTGGGTGCTTGAGGCACCATATTGGTTAAAACAAAGCTTTCTTGCTGTGATTCACGATCTGGCATATCGTGATTTGGGCTCAAATGACCCCGGTCATAGCCTGATTTTTCATAATCATCCAGTTCGGCACGTTCATTTTCTGGCAAACGGTCTTCAATATGGAAGTTGCCCTTGCGATCCAGCTTCATGGCCGCCGTCACCCGCTTGGGTGTCAAATACTCTGCCGACCAAAGGGGGGTCAATGTGACACCGCTATTCATCACATCAAATGCCGAATAGCAAAAATCCCTTGTTTTCTTCGCCAAGGCCGGCTTGATGATATCCGGAGCCATACCATCCGCATAAAACTGCGGGCACGATGTTTTGGCGGCAAAGGCAGATCCACTCAACATCGCAAGCGCGACCAAAAAAGGTATTTTGACCATGAGACAACCTTTATGAATAAGCCATGAGCGAGAACAAGGATGCGGCGCATTCTAGCGCCTCATACCATCCCCATCATCCTCGGCAGCCACAGCGACATCGCTGGCCAGTACGTGACCAAAACGAGGAACACCAGCATCGTCAGCAGCCATGGCCAGACGGCGATGGTGAGTTCGGTGATGCCCATTTTGGCGATGCCTGAGGCCACGTAGAGGTTCAGGCCCACGGGCGGGTGGCACATGCCGACTTCCATGTTGACCACGATCAGGATGCCGAAATGCACCGGGTCGATGCCGAGCTTGACCGCCACCGGGAAGAGGATCGGCGCCATGATCAGCACGATGGAGGACGGCTCCATGAAGTTGCCAGCCACCAAGAGCAACACGTTGCAGACCAGCAAGAAGGCGATCGGCCCCAAGCCCATGCCAACCAGCCAATCGGCCAGATGTTGCGGGATCTGCTCATTGGCCAGCACGAAGCTGAACAGCACCGCGTTGGTGATGATGTAGAGCAGCATCGCGCTCATGTTGGCCGAGGCCAGCAGCACGCGCGGCACGTCCTTCAGGCCCAAGTCCTTGTAGACAAAGACCGCGATGATGAAGGCGTAGACCGCGCTCATCGCTGCGGCTTCGGTGGGCGTGAACAAGCCGGTGTAGATCCCGCCCATCACCACCACGATCAGCATCAGGCCCCAGAGAGATTCACGCAGGGTGCGCAGCCGCACTGCCCAGCTCGCTTTGGGTTGACGCGGGTAGTTGTACTTGCGTGCCCGCCACCACGTGGTGAAGCCCAAAAACCCGGCCAGCGCCAGCCCCGGAATCACCCCAGCCATGAACAAGGCTCCCAACGAGGTGTTGGTTGAGACCGAGTACATCACCATCACGATCGAAGGCGGAATCAAGATGCCCAACGCGCCTGAGGTGGTGATCACCCCAGCACCGAACTTGGACGGAAAACCCGCCTTGATCATCGCCGGCAGCAAGATGGAGCCAATCGCCACCACGGTGGCCGGGCTGGAGCCCGACACCGCAGCAAACAGCGCGCAGGCCAGCACACCGGCCAAGCCCAAACCACCGTGCCAATGCCCGACCATGGCGGCGGCGAAGTTGATCATCCGCCGTGCCACCCCACCGTGGGTGAGGAAGTTGCCGGCCAAAATGAAAAACGGGATCGCCATGATCTCGAACTTCTCGATGCCGGTGAACAGTTTCAAGGCGACCGAAGCCACCGGCACGTCGGTGAAGGCAAAGATGAAGGTCAGGACCGTCAAGCCCAGCGAAATGGACACCGGCATGCCGGTGAGCATCAGGGCCACCAAGAGGCCAAAAATGATGAGTCCGTTCATGCCTTGGCTCCGGCAGTTTCTTCTTCGAGGCCATCGACATGGCCGTGGTCATGGTGCGGCAGCTCGCCGGTGCGGACGAAGGTCCAAGCCACTTGCAGGAAGCGGAAACACATCAGCGAAGAACCCAGCGGAATGGCGGAATAGATGATCCACGTCGGCCACTCCAGATCCGGCGTGGTCGGGCCTTCGATCAGACCCTCCATATTCAGACCGAGCGCGTGGAAGCTGGCGTAATGCAGGCCGTTCTCCCAGACGAAATGGCCCCCGAGCGTGCCGATCAGGCCGGTAAACAGCGCCCCAGCCAGCAAACCGAAAAGCACGAACTTGGCCTTACGGCGTTCGGGCATGCGGTTGATGAAGACATCCACCCCGACGTGAATGCCGGTGCGCACGCCGTAAGCCGCGCCAAACTTGGCCATCCAGACGAAGAGGTAGATGGTGGCTTCCTGCGTCCAAGACACATCCAAACTCAGCAACCAGTCCTGCAAGGGGCTGTGAACCCCCACCATGTAGCGATGCACGACCGCAAAGAAGGTGATGAGGGTGGCCAGTGCCATCAGCACCGTGATGATCCACTCCTCCAAATGATCGAGCCACTTCATGGGCAGAACTCCTGATGGGGTACGGGCTAGGAGAAGGGCTTAGAGCTTGCTCGGGTCGAAGCCGGTTTCTTTGTAGATCGCTTGGAGCGTCTCAGCGCCGATGCGCGACTCCATCTGCTTGTGTGCCGGCACCATGGCCTTCTTCAGCGCCAGCCGCTCGGCAGGGGTCAACACATAAATCTCAGTCTTGCCGCTGGCTTTGACCTTCGCCAACGCTTCTTCGTTGAGCGCACGAGCACTGTCGTTCGCCACCTTGGTGGCTTCAGCCATGGCTTGATCGAGCACCTTACGCACATCCGCTGGCAGCCCGTCCCAGAACTTTTTATTCACCACCACCGCGTAGCCCAAGTAACCATGGTCGGTGACGGTGATGTGCTTTTGCACTTCGTGCATCTTCTGTGTATAGAGGTTGGAATGCGGATTTTCCGTGCCATCGACCACGCCGGTTTGCAAAGCTTGGTAGACCTCGGAGAACGCCATCACCTGCGGCACCACGCCGATAGCGCGCATCTGGGCGTCGAGCACCTTGGAGGACTGAATGCGCATCTTCAGGCCTTTGTAGTCCTCGACCTTGTGCATCGGCTTGTTCGACGAGAAGGACTTGAAGCCGTTGTCCCAAAAAGCCAAGCCGGTGATGCCCTTGGGCTCCAACTTGACCAGCATCGCCTTGCCCACAGCCCCTTGGGTGACTTGATGCAGCTCTTGGTAGTTGTCAAAGATGAAGGGCAGATCGAAGGCCTCGAATTCCTTGACCCCCAGCGGCGCGAACTTGGACAGCGAGGGTGCAAGCATCTGCACCGAACCGAGCTGGAGGGCTTCCATCTCTTCCTTGTCTTTGTAGAGCTGGCTGTTCGGATAGACCTCAACCTTCACCTTGCCCTTGCTCAACTCGCCCGCGCGCTTGGCAAAGAACTCAGCGGCCTTGCCCTTGGGGGTATCGGCCGCCACCACGTGGCTAAACTTGATGATGATCGGCGTCTGAGCTTGGGCGGGCAAAGCGGCCATCAAGGTCGTGGCCAGCAAAGCAGCAGCGCCCAAAGTCACGGTACGGCGGGTGGTTTTGAACATGGTGGTGTGTCTCCGAAAAAATCGGTACGGGTGGGTATGGCGCGATTCTCCCGAGGACACCCTCACCCGACCAGTTGTGGTTTTCCACATTTCTTTCTGCGACGCAGCCCGTAGACTCGCCTCCCGTGCCGATCATCCCGCCCGCCCCGTCGCTCCATCGCTCTTTGCTCAAGGCGCATGCATGGATGCTGCCGTTCCTGCTCTCGCTGGTCTTCGTGCTGAGCGTGGCGGTGTGGCTGGAATGGTCGGACCGCGCAGAGGTCGAAGAAAACCAGCGGGTCTTGATCTCAGACGCACTCTCGCTTGAAAGTCAGCTGACCGCGCGCATTGAGGCCGAGCGCTTGCAGCTGCAAGCCGTGGCGGCGCAGATGTACGGGGTTCAAGATCTCAGCCGCCTGGCTCGGGTCAATGAGGGGCTACGGCGCTCGTGGATCAGCCTGACGTGGATTGATGCGCAGCACCGCATCGTCCAGCATCTACCCCCACCCACCCCACGGTCTCCCGGTGCCCCGCCGCCGCCCCAGACCTTGGATAACTTGGGCATCAGCGCGCACATCGCCACCCCACTGCCCCAAACGCAAGGCCGACTTATCGCCCGTTTTGCCCCAGCCGCCTTGTTGCGCAGCAGCGTACCGTGGTGGCTGGCCAGCAAGTACGAGGTCCGGCTGGTCGATGGCTCAGGCCAAGTGCTGGCCACCACCAGCGACACGCCCGCCACGGCCAAAGCCAGCGCCTCATCAGCCAGCGCCAGCCATCGCATCAGCTTGGAACCCGCCTTGGGCGATGCTTGGCTGGAACTGATCGCCCGCAGCCAGCCCACCCCGTGGTGGCGCACCTTGCCGCCGGTGTTGATGGCGGTCTTTCTGGCCTTGGTCGGACTGGCCACGTGGTTGTTGCGCCAGCAAATGGCCGAAGTTTCGCGCGCCGAGGTGCGCTGGCGCACCGAAGCGGCTTGGCGTCAGGCGATGGAGGATTCACTCACCGTGGGCCTGCGCGCACGCGATCTAGAAGGGCGGCTGATCTACGCCAACCGCAGCCTGTGCGACATGGTCGGCTACGCCCAAGAGGATCTGATGGGCCTGCGCCCACCGATGCCTTACTGGGCACCCGACCATCTGGAAGAAACCATGTGGCACCACCACCGCAACATGGCCGGACAAGCCCCCCGCGAGGGCTACGCCTCGCACTGGCGTCACCGCGATGGCCGTGATCTGGACGTGCTGGTCTTTGAAGCTCCGCTGGTGGACGCCCAAGGTCAGCACGTGGGCTGGATGGCTTCGGTGGTCAACATCACCGAGCGCAAACGGCTTGAAGACCTTGAGCGGCGTCAGCGCGACGCCCTCGCCCACCAAGCGCGCCTCACCACGCTGGGCGAGATCGCCTCAGCCTTGGCGCATGAACTGAACCAGCCACTCACGGTGATCCGCAGCGACAACGCTGGCATCCAGCGTCGGCTGCAAAAAATCGGCTTCGACGACGCCCCTGTGTTGGCCGCTCTCCGGCGGCAGGGGGAACAGGCGGCGCAGGCTGGGCAAGTGGTGCAGCGCATCCGTGCCTTCTTAACCCGACGTGAGCCCCAACCGGAGCCTTGCGATCTGGTGGCCTTGGCGCGTCACGCGCTCAGCCTGATCCAGCACGATCTGGCCTTGAAGCGCATCAGCGTGTCTTGGGATCTGCCCTCCCCGGGCGCACACATCATGGTCATGGCCGACCCCGTCTTGATCGAGCAGGTGCTGATCAACCTGATCCGCAACGCCAGCGACGTCGGGCAAACCCGGCGGCTCAACGTGCAAATGCGTTGTCAGGGCGGCTTGGCCCGTTTGCAGGTTGACGATGACGGCACGGGGCTGGGCGGGCGCAGTATCGACACCCTATGTACACCGTTTCACTCCACCAAGGCAGAAGGCATGGGCATGGGTTTGGCGATCTGTCGCTCCATCATCGAGGCGCATCACGGCGCGATGGATGCCGGCAGCAGCGCCTTGTTGGGCGGTGCCATGCTGGCCTTTACCCTGCCCTTGGCAGACTCACCTGAAACCTAAAACCTAAACCAAGCCCGGAAAAAGCCCCATGACCGTGAACCCCGCCATCCACATCGTCGATGACGAAGCCGCCGTGCGCGAGGCGCTGATCTTTTTATTCGATGCCCACGGGCTAGCGGCGCAGGGGTATGCCAGCGGGGTGGATTTTCTGGCAGCCTTGGCCGAGCAGCCTTTGCGCGGCTGTGTGCTGCTCGATGTGCGCATGGAACCCCTGTCGGGCCTGCAAGTCCACGACGAGCTGGTCCGGCGCGGCGTGCTGCTGCCCGTGCTCTTTCTCAGCGGTCACGGCGACATCGCCATGGCGGTGGATGCGCTGCGCAAAGGTGCTTACGACTTTATCGAAAAGCCTTTTCTCGACGACTCTTTGATGGAGCGCGTGCAGCACGCCTTGGCCATCGACGCAGCGCGCTCGCAAGACGACGCCAAAGCGGCCGAACAGCAAGCACGGCTCGACAGCCTGAGCGAGCGCGAACACGAGGTGCTGCGCAGGGTGGCAGCCGGCAAGCTCAACAAACAAATCGCCGACGAGCTTTGCATCGCGGTGCGCACCGTCGAAGTCCACCGCGCCCGTGGTCTGGCCAAACTGGGCGTGCGCTCGGCCGCCGAAGCGGCCGTGCTGCTGCAACTACGCGTCTAGGGTCAAGACGGTCGAGCCGGTGGTTTGGCGAGACTCCAAAGCGCGGTGCGCTTCGGCGATCTCGGCCAATTCAAAACGCTGGTCGATGCGGATCTTGATCGCGCCCGAACCGACCATGGCAAAGAGCTCGTCCGCCATCGCTTGGGTGCGCTCACGCGTGGCCAAGTGGGTAAAAAGCGTCGGCCGCGTCACGAACAGCGAGCCCTTTGGCCCCAAGGTACCGAGCGAAAACGGCGGCACGGCCCCCGTGGTATTGCCATAACTCACCATCAAACCGAGCGGTGCCAAGCAATCGAGCGAGGGCTCAAAGGTGTCCTTGCCAATTGAGTCGTAGACCACCTTCACGCCGCGCCCGTCGGTGATCTCACGCACCCGGCTCACAAAGTCTTCACTGCGGTAGTTGATGACATGCGCTGCACCATGCGCTAAGGCCAAGGCGCATTTGTCTTCGCTGCCGGCGGTGCCGATCAAGTTCAAGCCCATGGCCCTGGCCCACTGGCAGGCGATCAAACCCACCCCGCCGGCGGCGGCATGGAAAAGCACCGAATCGCCGCGCTGCAAACCACCTTGAGGCTGGGTGCTGCGTAGCAGGTATTGGGCCGTGAGTCCTTTGAGCATCATGGCCGCGCCGGTTTCGAAGTCGATGCCATCGGGCAACTGCACCACGCAGCGCGCTGGCATGACGCGCACTTCGCAATAGCTGCCCGGTGGCTGGCTGGCGTAGGCCACCCGGTCGCCAATCTGCAAATGCTTGACGCCGGTGCCCACCGCCTCCACCACGCCCGAGGCTTCCATGCCCAATTGCAAGGGCAGCGGCAAGGGGTACATGCCCGCGCGCTGGTAAACGTCGATGTAGTTCAGGCCCACGGCCTGATGGCGGATGCGAACCTCACCCGGACCGGGGTCACCGACCGTGACGTCGATCAGTTGCAGAACCTCGGGGCCGCCGTATTGCAAAACCTGAATGGCACGGGACATGGTGTTGAGCTCCTCAAAAACGCCGCAGCTTACGCCCATCCGTATCTCCACACTTGTATCAAACCGCGAGGGCCGCTACCCTCAGCACCCATGAAAAACCCTCTCCTGCTCCGTTCATGGCTGGGTGGCTGGATGCTCGGTCTCGGTATCGTTGGTACCGGCCTAGCCCCTGCCCAAGCTCAAAGCCAAACCGCCTCACTCTCTACAGCACGCGCTCAGTACATCGAGGCCCACGAGCATGGTTGGGTGGAGTTGGCGGTCAATATCTTGCCGGGGTTGATCGAGAGCAAAACGCCGACGCCTTGCCTGCTCGAAGCCCACTTGGATGGCGAACCGTATCTATCCGAAGCGCTTTACCCCTCGGCGGCAGCATCGGGCGGCATTCGGACCGGATTTGTGCTGAACGCACCGGCCGGCCAGCACACCCTGACCTTGAGTTACTCAAGGTGCAGCAAAGAAAAAATCGGCGCTAACTTTGCCTTCTTGCTGCCGGATCGCCACCGCATTCAAGTCCATTTCAGCGGCCAGAACCTGACCTTGGCCCAGGCCCCGGTCCGTGAAACGGGATCTTTAGCCGGTGTGCAGAACACCATCAACGACGTGCTGGGACGCCAAGGTGAGCAGGAACAAGCCATTGATCGCAAGTTATCCACGCTGTTCGATACCTTCTTGACGGGCATCGCCGTGATCGCCTTGATGTTTGGCTTGGTCTTCTTGCGGTTGTTGAAAAAGAAAAAGGACTGAAGAGGCGCTAAAAAACGCTCCTTACAACGCCCCCGGGCGGGTAGCAAAAACGCCAGCGAGTTGCTCGCGCAGCAGATTTTTTTGCACCTTACCCATCGCATTGCGTGGCAATTCAGCCTGAATCACCACATGTTTGGGCACTTTGTAGCTCGCAATGCGACTCTTCAAGGCCTCTTGCAACGCCCAAGGGTCCACCGTCTGGCCGAGCTGAGCGACCACCACCGCCACCACGCCCTCACCCCAGTCGGGATGCATGACACCGACCACGGCGGACTCAAGCACCCCGGCTTGTTCGTTGAGATGCGCCTCGACCTCGGCCGGATAGACGTTGTAGCCGCCGGTGATGATCATGTCCGAGCTGCGCCCTACCAGCGTTAGGTAACCCGCCTCATCGAGAAAACCCACATCGCCCGTGCGGAACCAAGGCAAGACCGCCGAAGGGGGCCGGTCGGTGGGATCGATCACAAAGGCCTCGGCGGTTTTCTCGGGCATGCCCCAATACCCTTTGAAGACATTCGGGCCGCGCACCTGCACGTGACCCGCAATCACCCGCACATCCACGCCCGGCAGGGCCGGACCGACTGTGCCACCGATGCGCTCACCGTCTTCGGGGCGGCAGGGGTTGGAGGTCAGCATCAAGGTCTCACTCATGCCGTAACGCTCCAAGAGGGTGTGGCCGGTGCGCTCCTGCCAAGCGCGGAAGGTATCGAGCCGCAAGGGCGCTGAGCCAGAGATAAACAGACGCATGCCGGCGCATAGCTCACGGCTCAAGCCTGGCTCCTGTAACAAGCGGGTATAGAGCGTGGGCACGCCCATAAACACCGTGGCGCGCGGCAAGCGCTCCATCACCGCCCGTGCATCGAAGCGCGACAGCCACAGCATGGTGCTGCCATTGAGCAAGGCCCCATGAATCGCCACAAACAAACCATGCACATGAAAGATCGGCAGGGCATGCAGCAGCACATCGCCCGGCTGCCAATCCCAAGCGGTCTTAAGCGTCAAGGCATTGGCAAGTAAGTTACCGTGGCTGAGCATCGCGCCCTTGCTGCGCCCGGTGGTGCCGCTGGTGTAGATGATGGCGGCAAGATCCTCGGCACTGCGCTTGACCACGTGATGCTCGGTGCTGCAATGCACCGAGGTATCGAGCAAGGTGCCGGTGCCGTCGTCGTTGAGGGTGAAGACATGCTGCACCCCGGCCTTGTAGGCCAAGCGGCTGATCCAGCCGTGATGCCGATCCGGGCAGACCACCACAGCGGGCTCGGCGTTGTCAAGAAAATAGCTCAACTCAGCTTGCTGATAGGCGATGTTGAGCGGCAAGTAAATCATCCCGGCGCGCAAGGTCGCCAGATAAAGCATCAAGGTCTCGACCGATTTATCGGTATAGACGGCGATGCGAGACCCCAGCGGAATATCCAGCGCCGCAAACAAGTTGGCGATGGTGGCCGATCCCGTCTCTAGGTCGCGCCAGCTGTAGGCGCGCACGGCACCGTCATGGGCATCCGCACCGATGGCGACCCGGTCGAGATCTTCGGGAAAGGCCGCGCGCAGCGCAGCGTAGAGGTTGTGATTCACGACTCAAGCACCCGTAAACCGAGGTGGGCGTTTTTCAAGGAAAGCATGGATGCCCTCGCGGTGATCGGGGCCCTCGGCGTAAGTGGACAACGCTTGGCGCTGGGCTTCGGTGAAATGGATCTGCGGGGCCACGATGCGCAAGCTGCGCTTGTTGAGCCGCGCCGCCAGTGGCGCACCGGCCGCGATACGCTCAGCGGTGGCTTCTGCCTCGGCCTGCACGGCCTCATCGGCCACCACCCGCTGCACCCAACCGCGCTGCTGTGCGGTGGCGGCGTCGAGCAAGCGGGCCTCAAGCAGCATCTCAGCAGCCGACGCCCACCCCACCACACGCACCAAGCCCGCCAACTCATCCGGGGCCATCGGAAAACCCAACCGAGCAATCGGAGCACCAAAACGCACGCTTTGGCCAGCGATGCGCACATCGCACTGGCAAGCGATTTCCAAGCCGCCGCCCACGCAGACCCGCTCGATTTGTGCCACCAAAGGCACATCACAGTCATAAAGCGCAGCCAAAGCAGGCGTCACCACCGCTTCGTGGAAGTGACGCAGGCGCGCGGTGTCGAAGCGGAAAGCGGGGAACTCCTCGATATCACCGCCCGACACAAAAGTGCCGCCCTCGCCACGCACGATCACAGCGCGCAGTTGCGGATCACGCTCGGCAAGGCCTTCAAACACCACCCGCAGCTGCTGCCACATGGCCACGCTGACCGCATTGAGCTTGCCCGAGTTGGCCAAGGTCAACAGCGCCACGCCTGTCAAGCGCGGATGGGGCTCGAAGCGAACCTCGGTCATGGTCATGGCATAGCGCGCACGATGCGCACCCCAACAAAGTTGCCCCGGTTGTCGGGGGCAATGGCCACGCGGGCCGCAGTACGCGTCAAGCGCGGTGACTCGCCCCAACTGCCGCCCCGGAAAACCCGGCGCGGGCAAACTGGATCGCTCCAAGCGCTGCCGTCCGTGGGTGCATTGGCAAAGGTGTCATGCCAGCAATCTTGGGTCCACTCCCAAGTGTTGCCGTGGACATCAAACAGCCCGAAGCCGTTGGGCTTTTTTTCGCCCACCGGGTGGGTATGGCCCTCGCTGATTTTGGAGTACCAAGCAAACTCCGCCAGCCGGGTGTCCTCGACACCAAAGCTGTACCGGGTGATGCTGCGCGCCCGGGCTGCGAATTCCCACTCGGCCTCGCTGGGCAAGCGATAGGTTTTGCCGGTCTTTTCGCTCAACCACTTCACATAAGCCTGCGCATCGTTCCAGCTGATGCAAACCGCTGGGTGCTTATCAGTTTGCTCGAAGCCCGGGTTGCGCCAGTGGGTGTTCGCCCCCTTGTTGAGTTCACCGTTGAGCCAAAGCCAGCAGCCATCACCGGCTTCGGCCTCGGTCTTGTAGCTGGTGTCGTCCACAAAGCGGGCGAATTCACCCCGTTGGAGCTCGAAGCGACCGATGGCCAAGTTCACACCGATGCTGACATCGTGCTGCGGCACTTCGTTGTTCTTGCGCCCCACTTCGTTGTCCGGGGCACCCATGAGGAAATGGCCCTTGGGCAGCACCACCATTTCAGGACAATCCGAACAATCTTTCATCACCGAGCCGGCACCATAGATGGCCTGTGCCGAAGCACTCACAGCACTCAGACTCAGCAGCAGCCCGGCAAGCCAGCCGGCAACAAGAGCGGGTTTGGATGGCGTTTTATTCAAGGCATGACTCCTGTAGAGGAAAGGGAAACGACCTCGTGCAAGGTCCAAAAGCATCATCGTGCGCACGCTTGGCCACGGTGGCAAGAAATTGTGCCAAAGGGGCCGGACGATCAAACCAGTAGCCCTGCATGAGCGACACCCCAAGGCTCGGGATCAAGTCAGCCACCACCTCATCTTCGACAAATTCAGCCACGGTATCGCCTGAACTCAACTGCACCGCCTCAGCAATGGCGCGCACGATGATGCGATTCTCGGCATGTTGGTCGATATCTTGCACAAATTGGCCGTCGATCTTGACCAAATCAGCGCGCAACTGCTTCAGATAAGCAAACGAGGCGTAGCCAGAGCCAAAATCGTCCAAGGCAATTTTGCAGCCCAAATCACGCAAAGCAGCGACAAACAAACGAGCTTCGGTGAGATCGCCCAAGGCGGCAGTTTCGGTGATTTCAATGATCACGCGCTGAGCTTTGACATCAAAACAACGCAACGTTTCGGCGGCAAATTCGGCAAAACCCCCTGCTTTGATGGTGCGCGCCGACACATTGACCGCCACACACAAGGTGGGCTGATGCACCAAGAGGCCCACCACGGTTCTGAACACCCAGCGGTCAATCTCGCGAATGATGCCGCTGCGCTCGGCGTGGCCAATGAATTGCACCGGCGTAAAGATGAGCTCGGGGTTGGTTTCATCGCGCAAACGCAACAAGGCCTCAGCGTGTGACAACGAATGATCGGTCGAGCGCCAAATACCTTGAAACCGCAGCTCAAACAAATTGAGCTCCAAGGCCCGGTACAGGCGTTGATTCCAGTCCAGCTTGGCCAAACCCTCCTCATGCGTGACGGGTTGGTAGAGCCGCGCTGCATTGCGCCCCGAAGCCTTGGCGCGGTACATGGCCGTATCGGCCGCTGAGGCCAAATCACCCGCTGTTTGGCCATGCTGCGGGGCCACCGCCACCCCGACACTGCCGGTCAAGCGCAGCGAGGTGCCGTGCAAGGTCAAGGTGGTCTGGCGCAAGGCTTGCAGCACTTGGTGCGCCAGCGTCAAAGCAGCATGGTCATCCACCACCCAAGCGATGAAACCGAACTCATCACCGCCCAAACGAGCAAAGAGCGCATCGGCTGGCACCTGCTTGCGCAAGGCGCTGGCCACACAGATCAACATGGCATCGCCAGCGGCATGACCCAAGTTGTCGTTCAAGTCCTTGAACTCATCCAGATCCAAGTACATCAGGGCCAAGATGCGCCCCTGCTGATCGACATTTTTGAGACGCCGTTCGAGCTCAATTTCGAAGGTGCGCCGATTGAATAGGCCCGTGAGCGCATCGCGCTCTGCCAATTGGCGCTGATCGTTTTCGGCTTGCTTGATGGCTGAGAACTGCTGTTGCAAGTCACCCGCCATGCGGTTGAAGTCCGCCGCCAACTCGCCCACCTCGTCGCGGGTCAGCACCTGTGCGCGCACGCTCAAGTCGCCCCCGGCCAAAGCCCGGGTCGTTTGGGCGAGTTGTTCCAGCCCGCCCGTGAGTCGCGCCGCCCAGCCCCGGAAAACCCAAAAAGCCAAGGCAATCGCCACCGGCACACAGGCCAAGACCACCCAAAACAGCGCGATCAAGAGAGTCCGTGCCGGCCCCGCCACGAAATGCAAGCTCACCTCGCCAAACGGTAGACCGTTTTCCTGCAAGGCAATCGTCTGGCTGGTTGCCAGCAACTCATCCACGCCGCCCGGGGTGCGCATTTCCACCAGCACCTTGCCGTCGGGCGAACGGATCGTGACTTCCTGAATACCGTCGCGGCTGACAAGATTGCGCGCCACTTCTTCCACAGCGGCGTAATCGCGCTCAATCATCGGCCCCGTAAAGGCCGCTGCCAGCAGAGGCCGCATCGCGACACCCTGAAAACGCGCCGATTCAGCGGAGGTCCACCAAACGAGAATGCCGGTCACCAAGGCCATGAACGACAGCGCCAGCACCGTCGAGGCACCCGCCAGAAACACCAGCTTGAGCCGAAAAGGCAGACGGTCAAACCAGGCAACGACAACACGCATGAGTTCGGCCACTTGATTCACTCAGCCTTATTCGGTCACCGACAACTGGCTGTAGAACTCGGCCACCACCGGATCCAAACTGCTCAACTCGGCGGCTGTGGCCGGCACGAGGCCCTCATGGCCCAGGGCTTCGATAAAGGCCAAGCCAGCGGGCGTCTTGTTGGCGAAATGCAATAAAGCATGTGTCAAGGCGGGCGCTTTGGCCGCCAAGGAAGGAGCGACGTGATAGACCACCGCCGATAAAGCCGGCGGGAAGGTCAGCAGCACCCGCACACGCTGCGCCAGCTCGGGGGCCACTTGCTTCAAGGTGGTGCGCGAGACAATCGCCGCTGCCGCCTCGCCCGCCAACATACGACTGAGTGAGTTGGCATGCGAGCCCGACACCACCAACTTGAGCTGCTGCCCCGGCACCAAGCCTTGATCGCGCAGATAGCGCAAACCGATCACCGACAGCGCGGCCAGCCGATCCGTCACACACACCGCCCGCCCCGAGAGCTCCGCCAATTGGGTCGCACCCCCTTGTGCAGGCACCACCAGCACCGGCTCAAGCTGCGCACGGGTTCGCACCATAGGCACATGGCCCAAATCGCGCTGGGCAATGCGCGACAGAAACAGCGAATCGGCAATCACGTCATAGTCACCCGTGCGCAAGCGCTGCAAATGCGCTCCATAGCTCGGGGCACTGACCATCTCCACCGGCTGGCCCAAGGTGCTTTCGAGCGTCGGCAACAGCGGGGCATACAGCGCCACCAAGCGCCGAGCCGGTAAATACGGCACGACACCAAATTGAATCCGCTCCCGCACCGCAAAGCTTGGCAAGGACAACACACCCAGACCCGCTGCAAAACTGGTCCCGAGCCAAGCCCGGCGAGATAGAGGAGGTGTCATGGATGCATTCCTGGTTAAAGGGAGTTGGCGTTGGGGGGATCAAACAAACTGGCAGGCTTCCTCGAAAGCCAAACGCGGGCCGCGTGGATGCAAAGCCGCCGCGTCACCGTGGCCGAGATTGCACACCACCAGCGTGCGGACCGACTGCCCCGACCAGAAAGCAGCGTCCACCGCTGCGGCGTCAAAACCGCCCATCGGACCACAATCAAGGCCCAATGAACGTGCGGCCATGATGAAGTAGCCAATCTGCAAACCGGCATTGAGTCGCGCTTGGGCCTCAAGGCTCTCAGCGGGCATGGCGGCCATCTTGGCGCGCATATCGACATGCGGAAACAGCTTGGGCAGGTGCTCGAAAAAGGCCAGATCCATCCCCAGCAGCGCCACCGCCGGAGCAGCTGCGGTTTTGGCCCGATTGCCCTCAAACATCAAAGGCTGCAATTGTTGGCGCTTCTCACCAGACACCACAAACTGGATACGCAACGGGCAGCCATTGAGCGCCGTTGGACCCCACTTGGTGAGCTCATAAATCGCTTGAAGCTGCTCGTTGGACACCGGACGCGGCAACCAAACGTTGTGGGTACGGGCTTGGGTGAACAGTTGAGCGGCGACAAGGGGATCGACAACAGCAACGGGAACAGCGGTCATGGGGACACATCCTGGTTAAGGCGAGAATTGTCGGATGTTTACACCCAGTCAAAACGACGTTCGCACCTTCTTTTGCACCGCTTGGCGCAAACATGTCGAAGGCACACCACGCGATGCCATGGAAACCCTGGCCGCCGGCTGGATCGCCGAGCATCCCGAGTACCACGCCATCTTTCTTGATCTAGACACCGCGCTCGCTACGGTCTACCAAGTTGAAGATGGGCAAACCAATCCGTTCCTGCACATCGCCATGCATCTGTCGATCAGCGAACAGTGCTCCATCGACCAGCCGCGTGGCATCCGCGCCGCCGTGGAGCGCTTGGCAGCCAAGCGCGACAGCCTGCACACCGCGCATCACGAAGTCATGGACTGCTTGGGCGAGATGATCTGGGCCTCGCAGCGCGCCGGGCTGCCGCCCGATCCGCACGCTTACCTCGACAAAGTGCTGCGCCGCGCTTCGTCCTGAGCGATCTCGTCCAGCGTGGTCTGAACGGCGGCCACCTGTTCAGGCTCAACCTCCCGGGCCCGCGCCAACGCCTTCAAACCAGCTTGCCGAGCGCCAAGGGTGTCGCCCAACACCCGGCGCGCTTCGGCCAGATTGTTCCAAGCTGCCACGCTGTCATGGTGCTGGGCTGCGTGTGCAAAAACGTCCGCAGCGCGCGCCGCATCACCGGCCGCCAGATGGGCGTTGCCCAAGCCGATGGCGGCGACCAAGCTTTCAGGCCAGCGCTGTGCCAAAGCGGACCACGCTGGCAACACATCCATGGCTGAGCGCAGGCGCGCAAAGGCCAAGGTCGCGCCAGTGGCCTCGTCTTCAGAAACATCACGCGGTAAATCGCCCGGGGGTGCGACCCGAAAGGCCCAATGCTGACTGCGCGCCCAAGTGTGCTCAAAAGTGACCCAGCCCATGCGCTGCTGCGGCTCCAAGCCGCTGCGCAGGATCACCTCCCGCGTTAGGCGGTCGTAGCCCACCACCACGGCGTAATGCCAACGCGGCTCTATCGCCAGCCCAAGGTTGAGCAGCACCAGCACCGGCCGACCCTCAGCCACGCTTTGCAACACCGCGCCCATCTCGGGCGGCAGACGCAGCGCCAGCGCTCCGGCTTGACGCGCGGCGGCCAGCATTTCAACTTGGAAGCTGCCGGCGCGGGCGGGCACAAAAACCGCCGCATCAATGGCCTGACGCGCCTCGGGGGTGAGTACCCGGCCCCGAGCGGCTTCGAGCACCATGATCAAGGCCGCTGAGCCGCAGTGGTTACGTTCCTGCGGCAGGAACGGCACCTCGGCCAAGCTCAGCTCCCGCTGATCAGCCAGGCCTTGCGGCCAAGCCGTTTGCAGCGCGGTGCCTTGGGGGGTGAGCCCGGCACAGCCCGTCAAACTCACCAAACTCACCAAAAGGGTGGCCAAGACAAGCCGCCGCCCCCAAGGCGAGATCAGGCGCTTGATCAACGAATCGCGCGGGTGAAGGGGAAGATCTTGGTGAAGCCGAGGATATCGGTCACCAGCAAGAGCACGAACAGAAACACGATCGTGCCGAGGATGTCGCCGCCAGCCGGGGCGCTGTCGATGCGCGTGGCCAGATCGAGCGCTTCAGCGTCGGTCAGCGCCAGCACCCGG
>NZ_JBYSVC010000035.1:0-26960 GCF_057922285.1 Leptothrix toolikensis (SeqCode) | reverse complement strand
GCCGTGCCAGTCGGGCAGTTCGCAAAGCAGGGTGTGATCGGCGTCGCTGAGGTCGCTCCACCAGTGGCTGGCTTGGAGCAGCAAGGTGGCGGCGCGGTCTTCGGGGCGGCGGGTGATCAGGGGTTGTTTGCCGCCCATGTTGCCCCGAGACATCGGCATGGGCAGCGGGGGGCGCGCGGCGTGCGTGTTGTCGTAAGGCGCTGAGCGCGACTTGGTGCGCTGCGGTTTTTCGGTGCCCCAGCGTTGGCCCAAGTCACTTGTTTCCATGCGGGCGCTGCGGGCGAATTCGGCCACCATCTGCAAGCGCAGCACGCCTTCGGGCAGGGCGCGCCACAGTGGCTCAGCTTGGGCGATCAGCCGGGCGCGGCCTTCGACGCTGGCCAAGTCGCAGTCGGCCGAGGCGACCTCGATCATTTGCAGCGACAAGGGCACGGCAGCGGCGATGCGTTCGCGAAAGGCATCAGCCCCTTCGGTGCGGACGAAGGAATCGGGGTCGTGCTCGGTGGGTAGGAAGAGGAACTTGAAGCTGCGCGTGTCTTGGGCGTGGGGCAGGGCGGCTTCCATGGCGCGCACGGCGGCGCGGCGGCCGGCGGCGTCGCCGTCGAAGCTGAACACCACTTGATCGGTGAAACGGCACAGCTTGGCGACGTGGTCGGCGGTGCAGGCTGTGCCCAGCGTGGCCACGGCGTTGGCAAAGCCGAGTTGCGCTAGGGCGACCACATCCATGTAGCCCTCGGTGACCAGCACGTGGCCGTGCTCGCGCAGGGCGCTGCGGGCTTCAAACAAGCCGTAAAGCTCGCGGCCTTTGACGAACAGCGGGGTTTCGGGCGAGTTGAGGTACTTGGGTTCACCCCGGTCGAGCACCCGACCGCCAAAGCCGATGGTTTCGCCTTGCACGTTGCGGATCGGGAACATGATCCGGTCGCGGAAACGGTCGTAGCGCCGACCGTCCTCGCCCTCTTCGTTGCGATGAATCACCAGCCCGGCTTCGATCAAGAGCGGGTCGTCGTATTGCCCAAAAGCGCTGGCCAAACTGTGCGGCCCGGCGGGGGCGTAGCCCAAACCGAAGCGCGCCGCGATCTCGCCCGACAGCCCCCGACCTTCTTTGAGATAGGCGATGGCCCGTGGGCTGGCTTTGAGCTCGGCCCGGTAATGGTCGCCGGCGCGGCTCATGACCTCGGTCAGGGTGATGCGACGGCTCTTTTCTTCGGCGGCGCGGGCGCGCTCAGCGGGCGAGCTTTCTTCTTCGGGCACGTTCATGCCCACTTCGCGGGCCAGATCTTTGACGGCGTCGATGAAGCCCAAGCCGCTTTGTTCCATCAAAAAACCCACCGCGTTGCCGTGGACCCCGCAGCCGAAGCAGTGGTAGGTCTGGCGCGTGGGGCTGACGACAAAGCTGGGCGATTTTTCGCCGTGGAAGGGGCACAGACCCTTGTAGTTGATGCCAGCTTTTTTAAGCTGCACCGTGCGCCCAACCACCGCAACGATGTCGGTGCGGCTGAGGAGATCTTGGAGGAAGGCGGGTGGAATCACGGCCGCAAGTCTAGCGGCCTCAACGAGGGAATCAGCGCGGTGCCAAGCGAATCGCGCCGTCAAGGCGGATCACTTCGCCGTTGAGCATCTCGTTGGTGATGATCTGCTGCACCAGCTTGGCGTAATCCTCGGGCCGACCCAGGCGGCTGGGGAAGGGCACGCCAGCGGCGAGGGCGTCTTGCACCTCTTGGGGCATGCCAAAAAGCATCGGTGTGCCGAAGATGCCGGGGGCGATGGTCATGCAGCGGATGCCGTCGCGCGCCAAGTCGCGTGCAATCGGCAAGGTCATGCCGACGATGCCGCCTTTGCTGGCGGCGTAAGCGGCTTGGCCGATCTGGCCGTCATAGGCCGCGACGCTGGCGGTGTTGATCAACACGCCGCGCTCGCCGGTGGCTTCCGGCGCATTCTTGGCCATCGCTTCTGCGGCGAGGCGAATCATGTTGAAGCTGCCGATCAAGTTGACGCTGATCGTCTTGCTGAACAGCTCCAGCGCGTGCGCGCCGTTTTTGCCGACGGTTTTGGCCGCTGGGGCAATGCCCGCGCAGTTCACCAACCCCATCAACTTGCCCAAGGCCGTGGCCTTGGCGACAACAGTGCGACCGTCGTCTTCCGAGGCCACGTTGCAGCGCACAAAGGCACCGCCGATCTCAGCGGCCACCTGTTCGCCCCGATCTTGCAGATCGGCCACGACCACGATGGCCCCCTCACGGGCCAACATGCGGGCCGTGCCTTCACCCAAACCGGAGGCCGCTCCGGTGACGATGAAAACCTTGCCGGCGATGTCCATGAGAGTGGCTCTTGGAATGGGTTTAACCCAACGCCACCAAGGCGCGCGCGGTGATTTCTTCGACCGTGCCCAGACCGTGGATCTTGGCGTAGCGCGGCGCAGTGGCGTCGCCGGTAGCGGCCCACGCCGAGTAGTAATCGACCAAGGGGCGCGTTTGGCTTTGGTAGACGTCCAAACGCTTTTTGACGGTTTCTTCCTTGTCGTCGTCGCGTTGCACCAGCTCTTCGCCGCTCACGTCGTCTTTGCCAGCCACCTTGGGCGGATTGAACTTGACGTGATAGGTTCGGCCCGAAGCCGGGTGCGAGCGCCGGCCGCTCATGCGCTCAATGATGGCCTCGAAGGGCACGTCGATTTCGAGCACCAAGTCGAGGTTGACACCGGCGGCTTTCATGGCGTCGGCTTGCGGAAGCGTGCGCGGGAAGCCGTCGAACAAGAAGCCGTTGGCGCAGTCAGCTTGCGCAATGCGTTCTTTGACCAGACCGATGATCAGGTCATCGCTGACCAAACCACCCGCGTCCATCACCTTCTTGGCGGTCACGCCCAGCGGGGTGCCAGCCTTGACGGCGGCGCGCAACATGTCGCCCGTCGAGATTTGGGGGATGCCGTATTTTTGGCAGATGAAGGCGGCTTGGGTGCCTTTGCCGGCGCCGGGTGCGCCCAACAGAATCAGTCTCATGGATCTCCTCGGTGTTTTGATGGCGTCACGGCTGCGGCCTCAGCCCGTGCGGGAATACAAAAAACGCGGGCGAGAATACCATGCGATGCCTACCTTGAAACTGACGCAGCAGGGCGGTTTTTCGTCCCGGATCTCGCCACGGATCAGTCCCAAAGATGGGGGTTTTCGCGGGCCAGTTGGCGCACCCGCTCCAAGTCTTCGGGGGTATCGACACCGGGGCCGGGGCGCTGGCTGCTGACGTGGACCGCAATGCGCTCGCCGTGCCAGAGCACGCGCAACTGCTCCAGCGATTCGGTTTGCTCATGCGGACTCACCGGCAGGGTCGGAAAGCGCCGCAAAAAGCCCGCTGTGTAGCCGTACAGCCCCACATGGCGCAGCGGAGCCGGGGTGGGCAGTTGGGCGTAGCCGCCGGGCTCGGCCAAGTAGCCGTCGCGCCACCACGGAATGGGCGCGCGTGAAAAGTACAACGCCTTGCCCATACGGTCCGTGACGACCTTGACCACGTTCGGGTTCAGCCACTCTTCGACCGAATCAATGGGGTGCGCAGCGGTGCTCATGACGCATTCGGGATGCGTGATCAGCAGCCGGGCACAGGCTTCGACCAAGTCGGGCTCAATGAAGGGCTCATCGCCTTGGACGTTGATCACGTGTTCTTGGTCCCCCAAGCCCAGCAGCGAGCACGCTTCGGCCAGCCGGTCGCTGCCGGTGGCGTGGTCACGCCGTGTCAGCAAGGCGCTGACGCCGTGGGCTTGGCAGACGGCCAAGATCTCCGGGCTGTCTGCGGCCACCACCACGGTGCGCGCGGTGGTGCGTCGGCAGCGCTGCGCCACCCGCACCACCATGGGCGCGCCTTCGATGTCGGCCAAGGGCTTGCGCGGCAGCCGGGTCGAGGCCAGCCGCGCAGGAATGACGATGGTGTAGCTCATGGGTGGTTCATGGGTTCAAGGGCATGACGTCGGTGGTGCCCGCTTCGATCTCGCGCGCTTCGCTCGGGAGCATCACCGCCATGCCGTTACGAACCGGGAAGGCCAGCCGGTCGGCTGCGCAGATGAGTTCTTGGTGTTCGTGGTCGAGTCGCAAAGCACCCTTGCACAAGGGGCAGACCAGCAGGGCAATCAGTCGGTTATCCATGGCGGAATCCTACAGGAGGCCATCACGCTCTTGATGAAGGCCGGGGGTAGCTTAAGGGTCAAGGGGGCGACCCACAATCGCAGGCCGGGGCAGTCTTGAGCCAGCCGGGTAGGGTCGATCTTGACGGCATCTTTTTCGGTGACGATGACATCGGTGGTACCCGCTGGCCAGGGCCAAGGGGTGGTCTGAAAGTCGTGATGATCCGGCAGGGCCAGCGTGGTCAAGTGCGCCAAACCGCGTTGGCGCAGGGCCTCGAAGAAGCGCTCCGGCTGACCAATGCCGGCACAAGCCAGCACGGGTCGCTGAGCCAGTTCGGTCAGCTCGGTCAGCGGATCGGATGAATTGGGTGAAGCGGTGCCGCCTTGCCACCAGTCCGCCAAGCTCAGCAGGCGATCCAATTGGCGCTCGCCGCAAGGCCCTTGCAAGTCGGTGCTGCGGCGTGCGGCGTTGTAGAACACCAACTGCGGCACGCCACTGCGCACACGGATCGGCTCGCGCAAGGGGCCGGCCGGCAACAGCCAGCCGTTGCCCGCGCCGCGCTCATCAAAGACCACGATCTCGACATCGCGCCGCAGCCGCAGGTGTTGCAGACCGTCGTCGCACAGCAAGACATCCACTTCAGGATGGGCTTGCAGCAGCGCCCGGCCGGCTTCGACCCGGTTTCGCCCCACCCACAGGGGGACATGGGTGCGGCGTTGAATCAACAAGGGCTCATCGCCCACGTCTTCGGCGCGGCTTTGCGGCTGCACCGCCAAGACGTTGGACGCATTGCGCCGGCCATAGCCGTGTGAGACGACGCCAGGGTGCCAGCCCTCAGCGCGCAGGGCCTCAACAAGAGCGATGGTGAGCGGCGTTTTGCCGGCACCCCCCACCACCCGGTTGCCAATCACCACCACCGGCACGTTCAAGCTGTGGCTTGCCAGCCAGCCCCGGCGATAAAGCGCGCGCCGAGCCGCCACGAGGCCACCGAACAGCAGCGCGGCTGGGCGCAAGCACCGCTGCAAGGCCCCGCCGGTGTGCCAGCTCGCTTCGATGCGGGCTGCGAGCTTCACCGCTGCTTCACCACGGTTCAACGTGCGGCCGCGCCGCTGCGTGAGCCCTGGGTGGCAAAGGTCAGATGCAACAGCTCGGCCCGCCGAGCGGCGTCCATCACCGTGACCACGCTTTGATGGGTGGCCAGCGCATCGGCCGAGATGACCACCGGGCTGTCGAGTTGGCCTTCAGCTGCCACGACCAAGGCGGCGGTGATGACTTCGACACTGGAGCCTTCTGTCAGGCGACCGTTGATGCTGTAGCGCCCGTCCGACCCAATGGTCACGGTGATTTCACGCGGCGTTTGCTTGACTTTTTGGGTGTCAGCAATCGGCAGCGTGACCTTCAGCTCGTTGAAGCGTGTGTAGGTTGTGGACAGCATCAAAAAGATCAGCACCACCAACAACACGTCGATGAACGGGATCAAGTTGATCTCGGGCTCTTCGCTGCGCCGATGTCTGAAGTTCAGGGCCATGGAATCTGTCCTTGGGTCAATGCCGATGCAAGTTGCGCAGCAGGGGCGGAATCAGGCGTTCGCTGGCTTGCTCCAAGTCGAGCACATAGGCATCGACCCGACCCCGGAAATAGCGATGAAACATCAGCGAAGGGATCGCGATGATCAAGCCAAAGGCGGTGTTGTAGAGCGCCACCGAGATGCCGTGAGCCAGCAATTCAGGGTTGGTGCCCCCGGCAGGCGACTGCGAGCCGAAGATCTCAATCATCCCGACCACCGTGCCCAGCAGACCCAACAAGGGGGCGGCCGAGGCAATGGTGCCCAAGGTGTTGAGGTTGCGCTCCAGCTGATGCACGGCAGCGCGACCACTGGCTTCGAGCACATTGCGCAGGCCTGTTTCATGCAGACGCGTATCGCTTTGCGCCGCATTCAGCCCGGCAGCCAAAACGCTGCCCAACACCGAGCTCTGCTCCAGCTTGCTGATGACATCGTCCGAAGGGATGCCATTGCGACTCAGGTTCAGCACTTCGTCAAGCAGACGTGGTGGGGCCACGCGAATCTCGCGCAGGCTCATGAACCGCTCAATGACCACCGCCAAAGCGGTGATCGAACACAAAATCAAGGGCCAGATCGGCCAACCGGCCGCTTGTATGATCGAAAACAACGTTTCCCCCGGGGGTGATAAGTCCTAGCTTCGGACTGCCAAAGCAGCCGCGCGGATTATCGCTGCAAGGGGCGGGGTTCCTGCAAGGCCTGCGTGTTGATTCGTGGCGCTGAAGTTATCCACAGGGTGTGGATAGACTGGAGCGAGATGACCTTGGGGTCGCGTTTTACCCCCATTTCATCCCCGTTTCCTGTGGATAAGTGTGTTGATAAGCTGGGCACAGCAGTGCTAAGTCCTTGTCGCAATTGATGTTGAATTAGGTTGCTCTTTCATGAGGCACATGCAAGCAATATGGGATGTCAGCGCCTTGGTGCGCGCTGTGGCCGAGACCCTCGGCGAGTCATTTTCGGCCGTCACCGTCCAAGGTGAGCTGGGGCAATTCACCCGTGCGGCCAGCGGGCACTGCTATTTCACGCTCAAATCCAGCGATGGCGCGGCCAGTTTGCGCTGTGCCATGTTCCGCCGCGCCGCCAGCGGGCTGGATTTTTCGCCGCAGGAAGGCCAAAAAATCGAGGTCTGGGGCCGTGTGGCGGTGTTTGAGCCGCGCGGGGAATTGCAGTTCATCGTCGAAGCGATGCGCCAAGCGGGGGCGGGCACCTTGATGGCGCAGTTTGAGCAGCTCAAGGCCCGGCTGGCGCTGGAAGGTTTGTTCGACGCCGCCCGCAAGCGCGCCATCAACGCCTACCCACGGCGCATCGGTGTGGTGACCTCGCTGGCGGCAGCGGCGCTGCACGATGTGGTCACGGCCTTGCAGCGCCGCGCGCCGCATGTCGAAGTCTTGATCTACCCCGCGCCGGTTCAAGGCGTGGAGGCACCGCCCCTGCTGGCGCAGGCGATTCGCGAAGCCGGGCGCAACGCGGGCATCGACACCTTGATCGTTTGCCGGGGCGGTGGCTCGATGGAAGACCTGTGGGCCTTCAACGACGAGCGGGTGGTGCGGGCCATCGCGGCTTCACCCCTCCCCGTGGTGTGCGGTGTGGGTCATGAAACCGACATCACCTTGGCTGACTTTGCCGCCGATGTGCGCGCACCCACGCCCACCGCCGCCGCTGAGATGGTGGCCGTGGCGCGTGTCGATGCGCTCGCAGCCTTGGCGGCTTTGGCGCGCCAAGCGCACGCTCGGATGCAGCGCCGTTTGGAGCGCGATGAGCAGCGCCTGGATCGGCTCCAGCTGCGCTTGGCTCGGCCGGGCGACGGTTTGCAGCGCCGCCAGCAAAAGCTGGATCAACTGGCGCGGCGGCTGGTCGAGGCGCTGCATGAGCAGCAAACCAGCCGGGCTGCTCGGCTGGATGTTTTGCACGCCCGGCTTGCCGCCCTCGACCCGGCCCACGTGCTAGCGCGGGGTTACGCCTGGGTGCGCGACGCTGCGGGGCGGCCGATCAGCACCACGGCGGCTTTGTCGGCGGGCGATGCGTTCAGCGTCGTCTTGCGCGATGGCCGGGTGGAGGCTGTGGTGACCGCCGTGCTGCCCGGTGCATCGGCCTGAGGCTGCCTACAATCGCCCGCTCACACTGATCCCATCCCTCTTCACATCCTCAAGGAGTCTCCATGGAACATCAACTGCCCGCTCTGCCGTTTGCCACCGATGCTTTGGCCCCCCACATGTCGAAGGAAACCTTCGAATACCACTACGCCAAGCACCATCAGGCCTATGTCACCAACCTGAACAACCTGATCAAAGGCACGGCTTTCGAGAGCGCTGCCCTCGAAGACATCATCAAGACCTCTGCGGGTGGCGTGTACAACAACTCGGCCCAAGTCTGGAACCACACCTTCTTCTGGAACTGCCTCACGCCCAACGGCGGCGGCGCTCCGAGCGGCGCTTTGGCTGACGCCATCAACGCCAAGTGGGGTTCGTTCGACGACTTCAAGAAGGCCTTCCAAGCTTCGGCCGTGGGTAACTTCGGCTCAGGCTGGACGTGGCTGGTGAAGAAGGCCGACGGCTCGGTCGATATCGTCAACATGGGCGCGGCCGGCACCCCGCTGACCACCGCCGACAAGGCACTGCTGTGCATCGACGTCTGGGAACACGCCTACTACATCGACTACCGCAACATGCGCCCGAAGTTCGTCGAAACCTTCTTGACCTCGCTGGCCAACTGGGCGTTTGCTGAAGCCAACTTCGCGGCCTGATCAGCCCAGAAGGGTTTGCGCAGCGGCTTGACCGCTGCGCACGGCCCCTTCCAGCGTGGCGGGATAAGGCCCTTCAATGTAATCGCCTGCGGCCACCCAACGCGGGCTCAGGCGCGGGTCGGGGCGTGCGGCGGGGCGATGTAGGCCCGGTGTGCAGCGGAAGGTGGCGCGTTTTTCAGCGACATAGCTCTCGGCTGCCAAGCGGGCACCGGGCCACAGGGCCTCGGCTTGAGCTTGGACCGCTGCAAGCGTTGCGGCTTGGCCGCGTTCTACCCAAGGCGCTGCGCCGCTGATCACGAAGCTGAATCGTCCGTTTTGGCCTTGGATCTGGCCTTGATCGAACACGAACTGCGCCGGGTTGGGCTGAGCCTCGGTGTGCTCGGGCAGTTGCACCATCGGTGCGGCCAGGTTCAGCGGGCGGCCGTCAAGACCGTGGGCTTGCAGATTGACCGTGATGATCGGCTCGTAGCCAAAAGCCGCCGCTTCTCGGGACCATGCGGGCGCGAGGTCTTGCGTCAGTCGGGCGGCTTCAAGGGCTGAGCACGCCAAGATGATGCCGTCGGCGCCTGGGGCGTCGGCGGTGCTCAAGGCTCCCAAGTCCTCGATGCGCTGCCCCAAAGTGATCGTTGCGCCGCGTTGCTCCAACCAGCGCTGCGCCGGACCGGGCAGTAGTTCCGCCAGCGGCGCTTTAGGCAGCAGCAAATCGGCGGCCCCCGGCCCTGAAAAGAGCGCGTCACGCAGCACGCGCAAAAACACCTCCGCGCTGGCTTGATCAGCCGGTGTGTTGAGCGCCGCCACGCATAAAGGGTCGATCAAATCGCGCCGCAGCGCCGGGGCCATGCCATGGCAGAGCTCTGTCACGCTCAAGCGCGGGTCGCAACGAAAACCGCGTAGCGCCCAAACGCCCGACCGGGCCAGCAAGGCCAAACGCTCGGGCCACGTCCAAGCGGGGTGGCTCAGCACCCCTCGGGTGAGCGCGATCAGGGCCGGGCCTTGGGGCAAACGCAGACCTTGGCCTTGGGCGTTGACCAGACTCAACGGGCGGCGCAGCAGGACCTGTTCAGGATCGACGCCCACCGCCCGCATCAAACCCAGCGTGGCGCTGTAGGCCCCGATCAAGATGTGCTGGCCGTTGTCGAGCGCGGGCGCACCGTCGTGTTTGGGTGCCGTACTGCGTGCCCGGCCGCCCAAGGTGGGGGCCATCTCGAACAAGCTGACTTGTGCCCCGCGCTGCACCGCCGCCACCGCTGCCGCCAGCCCCGCCCAGCCACCGCCAACGACGGCGATGCGGGGTTTCATGTTCATGTCTTTGAACGCCACAGACCCAGCCATACACGCAGACGATAGTGGATGAATTTGATGCGCAAATGCTTGCGGATCCTTGGCATGAATTCCGGGACGTGGCGTTCAGCGAAATCAATGCACTCCCAATAAAGCGCGTCATCCATGCGCTGAAGCTGTTTGAGGGTGTGCTCGATTTGTTGGGGTAGATGAACGTTGTTGCGATATTCGTCTAGGGTGGCGCGGTCGATGCCTAGATTTTTGGCATGGGCATAAGGCAAGACCA
The DNA here is from genome assembly GCF_057922285.1 of Leptothrix toolikensis (SeqCode). NCBI lineage: Bacteria > Pseudomonadati > Pseudomonadota > Betaproteobacteria > Burkholderiales > Sphaerotilaceae > Leptothrix > Leptothrix toolikensis (SeqCode). The sequence goes on along the minus strand of NZ_JBYSVC010000035.1, from coordinate 16,983 downwards.
AATATTCGAGATTGCCACGCAATAACTTGGGTGACTCATGCACGGTTTTGATCAAATTGCCCGGGTGCCAGCGATAGACGCAGACCGGCCGAGGGATCACGCCCACAGGGCCTTCCACGGCGAGTTTGAGATAAAGCTCCGAATCGGTGCTGAGGTTGTGCTCATTGGCCAAAAACCCCAGTCTGCGAGCATCGCTGCGCCGGAAAAGCATGTTGCACAGGATGATGTCCTGCGGTGCCACGGTGCCGCGTGAGGCAAAAACTTGTTTGCCATCCACCACCCCGTCGAAGGGCGGTGTCATGCGGGTCGCCACGCCCGTGACGGTGTCGAGGACTTCACCGCCGGCATAGACAAAGGTGGGTTGATGAGCGTCGATCAGGGCTGAGGCATCGCGCAGGTACGTTGGATCGGTGAAATAGTCGTCGTCCGACATCAGCAGAAACCATTCGGTCTGCGCCAGCTCAAAAATAGCTTTGCGCCAGTTGCCGACCATGCCGATGTTGCTGGTGTTGCGTGAGTAACGTATGCGGGGATCAGCGGCATATCGCTGCATGTACGCTTCGGTCCCGTCGGTGGACGCATTGTCGGAAACGATGATTTCAAAATCAGCGTCCTGCTGCGCCAAGATGCTTTCTAGCGCTTGGGGCAGGTAATCGATGCGATTGAATGTCGGCAGGATGACGCTGATCTTAGGCATGGTCGTGGGGCGTGTCGGGATCAAGGTGAGGCACCAAACGCATGAGTTCATGCTTTCGGTAAGGCATGGCACCCGGCAGAATCTTGCCGGTGGCACCCCAGTGGGCCCACCAATGCTGGGCAAAAGCCAGCAGGGTTTGAGGGTGGCCGCTGGCGATGTGGTGAATGGAGGGCTCACCCTTGGGACTGGGGGGGGTGTCGAAATCGAGATGGCGGATGAATTGCCGTGCCACATCGACCACATCGACAAAATCACGCACTTGCTCGCCCGCACTCATCGGGAAATCAGCGCCGCTGCGGGCCGCCAGACGCAGGCTGGGCCAAAGTCGGCTGGCTTGTTCCCCTTCGCCGTAGACCTGAAAGATGCGCAGCAGCTTCAACTGCACACCATGCTCGCGGGCAAAGCCGGCAAAGGCTTGGGACGCCGCCGCCTTGGAACTGGGGTAGGACAGGGTGGGTGCCAAGGGCGTGTCGGTGCGGATCTCATCCAGACCTTCGGCCGCTTGGCCATATTCAAAACAACTGCCCGCCACGATGAAGCGACCCACCCCGGCTTGCAAGGCTTGTTGCGCCAGCTTGATGGGGGCGTAGACGTTCCAGTACAGGCAGGCGTCCAGCGGTGCGTAGGGCGGGTTGGGGGTATGGGAGGCCAGATGCACCCAAACATCCACACCACGCAGGACCTCCAAATGGTCGCCGTCAAGCGCGCCGTCGATCCAGGTGGGTTCAATGTCGAGGGGGATGCGTGTTTGGCTACCAGGCCGGCGCAGGGCGATGACCTCGTGCCCTGCGGCCAAGGCTTGCTGGAGAACATGCGAGCCGACAAAGCCGGTCCCGCCGGTGACGAAGAGCTTCATGGTGTGCCGGGCAAGTTCGGAAAAAGTCAAAACGGGCTGGCGAAATCGCGCAGGCTCGGGTGCGCTTGGTCGCGGGCCGAGACGATGGCGGGGGCATCACCCAAGCCCCAATCCATGCCAAAACTGTCCCAGCGCACACCTTGGTCATGGGCGGGGCTGTGCTCCGTGCTGGTGTGATAGACCGCCACGGTGCCGTCTTGCAGGGCACGAAAACCGTGGGCGATGCCCGGGGGCATCAGCACCAAGCTGGGTTCATCGGCACTCAGCACCACTTGGGCTGAGCGTCCAAAACCCGGGCCGGGGCGCAGATCCAGCAAAACATCCAACAGGGCCCCGGCTGGGCAGTACACCAACTTGGCGTGATCGCGCGGCGGCACTTGGAAATGCATGCCCCGAATCACGTCGCGGTTTGAGAGCGAATAGAACGACTCGGCGTGCTCAATCACCACCCCCGCTTGCTCAAACACCGAGCGGGCATAGGTCTTGACGAAATGGCCTCGGGCATCGTCGATGCGGCGCAGCTTCACGCGCCAAGCGCCGGGCAGCAGTTCTTCGGTGAAGTCCATGGGGGCGGCGAAACGATTCGCTTAGAAGTTGAGGCCGAAGAATTCTTCGAGGCGCTGCACCACGAAGTCGAGTTGTTCGGTGCTCAGGCCCGGATAGACGCCCAACCAGAAGGTCTGGTTCATCACCACGTCGGTGCGTGTCAGCTCACCACTGACGCGGTAGTTCTTGCCGATCATGTAGGGCTGACGGGTCAGGTTGCCCGCAAACAAAAGCCGCGTGCCGATCTTGTTTTGATCGAGATAGTTCAGTAGATCGACCCGTTTGACCCCGGCGCTTTCCTTCAAGATCAGCGGAAAACCAAACCACGACGGATCCGAGTGCGGGGTCGCTTCGGGCAAATGCAAGAACTCGGCGCAGCTTTGCAGGCGTTCCTTGAGGTAGGCGAAGTTGGCTTTGCGCGCCGCGATGAACTCGTCAAGCCGGTCCAACTGCGCCAAGGCGCAGGCCGCTTGCATGTCCGAGATCTTCAAGTTGTAGCCCAGGTGGCTGTAGGTGTACTTGTGGTCGTAGCCTTCGGGCAGGTTGCCAAGCTTCCAGCAAAAGCGCTTGTTGCAGGTGTTGTCCTTGCCGGGTGGGCAGTAGCAGTCCCGGCCCCAATCGCGGAAGGATTCGGCAATCAGCTTGAGCTCGGCGTTGTTGGTGAACACCGCCCCGCCTTCGCCCATCGTGATGTGGTGCGCCGGGTAAAAACTCAGCGTGGCGATGTCACCAAAGGTGCCGACCAGCTGACCCTTATAGGTTGCGCCCAAGGCGTCGCAGCAGTCCTCAACCAGCCAGAGGTTGTACTTTTTGCAAAGCGCGGTGACGACATCCAAGTTGAACGGGTTGCCCAAGCTGTGGGCCAGCATGATGGCCTTGGTTTTGGGCGTGATGGCGGCTTCAATCAGGCTGGCATCGATGTTGTGCGTGGCCAGATCGACATCGACAAACACCGGCACCGCGCCGAATTGCAAGATCGGGTTGACGGTGGTTGGAAAACCCGCCGCCACACCGATCACCTCGTCGCCTTGCTGGATGGCGCGTTCGCCCAAGCGGGGCGAGGTCAGGGTCGAGAAGGCGACCAAGTTGGCCGAGGAGCCTGAGTTGACCGTGATGAGATGCTTGACACCAAGGTATTGCGCCAAGCGGGCTTCAAAGGCCGCGTTGAAGCGGCCGGTGGTGAGCCAGCCGTCCAGCGAGGCTTCGACCATCAGTTGCAATTCCTTGGCCCCGATGACTTTGCCCGAGACGGGCACCACCGATTGACCCGGTTCGAAGGCCTTGGGGGCGTAGGTGATGTCGGCGTATTGCTGCACGAGCTGGGCGATTTCGGCGCGCAACTGATCGGGGGTCTTGGCCGCTGTCGTCATGCTGCTTTCCTATTCATGGCTTGGGTGTAGTTCTGGATCTGTTCGAGGCAAAGTGCCTGCATGTCTTGGCCGGCCAACCAGGCTTGGTGCCATTGCACGATGCGCTCCAAGGCCTGGTCCAAGGACCAGCAAGGCTGCCAGCCGAGCCGGTGTTTGGCTTTGGCGATGTCAAGTTTCAAGTAACCCGCTTCGTGTGGGTGATCGGTGCCGTCAAGCTGCCAGCAGGCGTCGCCGCCCCACGCTTGCACCAGCCGCTCCACGATCCAGCGCACCGGGCGAGCATCGTCATCCATGGGGCCGAAGTTCCAGCCTTCGGCATACGTCTGACCGTGTTGCCAGAGATGCTCGGCCAAGGTCAAGTAGCCCGAAAGCGGCTCCAGCACATGCTGCCAAGGACGGGTCGAGTGTGGATTGCGGATCACCACTGGCGCGTGGCGTTCGAAGGCCCGCAGGATATCGGGCACGAGGCGATCTGCCGCCCAGTCGCCGCCACCGATGACGTTGCCCGCGCGCGCCGAGCCCAAAGCGATCCCACTGCCTTGGCCTCGGCTTTGAAAGAACGAGCGCCGATAAGCACGGGTCACCAGTTCGGCGCAACCCTTGCTGTTGCTGTAGGGGTCATGGCCCCCCATGGGCTCGTTCTCGCGGTAGCCCCAGACCCACTCGTTGTTCTCGTAGCACTTGTCGGTGGTGACGTTGACGATCACCCGCACGCTGTCGGTGTGGCGCGCTGCTTCAAGCACATGCACCGTGCCCATCACGTTGGTGGCGTAGGTCGCGACGGGCTCGGCGTAGGACAAGCGCACCAGCGGTTGGGCCGCCATGTGGATGACGATCTCGGGGCGAAACGCTTGCATGGCTTGCAGCACGCCATCCAAGTCACGGATGTCTTGGGTCGTGCTGGCCATACCGTCGCCCACCCGGGCGGTGCCGAACAGGTGCGGCGTGGTCGGCGGTGCCAGCGCCAGCCCGTGGACCTCTGCCCCGAGGGCTTGCAGCCACAAACTGAGCCAACTGCCTTTGAAGCCGGTGTGCCCGGTCAGAAAAACGCGTTTGCCGCGCCAAAACGCTGGATGCATGTCAGTCCCAAACTTTCCAAGGCGCTTGGCCGCTGTCCCAGAGTTTTTCGAGGTGAATCTTGTCGCGCAGGGTGTCCATCGGCTGCCAGAAACCGTGGTGCTCGTAGGCCATCAGTTCGCCATCTTCGGCCAGCTGCATCAGGGGCTCTTGCTCCCAGATCGTGCTGTCGTCCTTGAGGTAGGGCAGCACCTTGGGTGAGAGCACAAAGTAGCCCCCGTTGATCATCGCGCCATCGCCTTGCGGCTTTTCTTTGAAGCGCATGACTTGGCGGCTTTGGATGTCCAGCGCCCCAAAGCGACCCGGCGGATAGGTGGCGGTCAGGGTGGCCGCTTTGCCATGGCTGCGGTGAAAGTCCAGCGTGGCTTGAATGTTGATGTCGCCCACGCCGTCGCCGTAGGTCAGGCAGAAAGCTTCCTCGTCTTGCACATAAGGGGCGACCCGGCGCAGGCGCCCCCCGGTCATCGACTCGTCGCCGGTATCGACCAAGGTGACTTTCCATGGCTCGGCGCGCTTGCTGTGGACTTCCATGCAGTTGTTGCGCATGTCAAAGGTGACATCCGACATGTGCAAGAAGTAGTTGGCAAAGTACTCCTTGATGACGTAGCCCTTGTAGCCGCAGCAGATCACGAAGTCATTGACGCCGTGATGGGCGTAGGTTTTGAGGATGTGCCAGAGGATGGGCTGCCCGCCGATTTCAACCATCGGCTTGGGACGGGTGGCGGTTTCTTCGCTCAGGCGTGTGCCCAAGCCCCCGGCCAAGATCACAGCTTTCATGGGAGGCCTTGTCGTCAGGATGCGGTGTTCGGTGCCGAACACACGAAGGCGTCGGCGTGGAAATGGCGCGCGGGCAGGCCCGCTTCGATCAGCCGCTCGCGAGCCGCGTGGACCATCGCGTCCGACCCACAGGCGTAGACCGTGCTTTGGCTCAAAACGGGCGATGGGTGGGGTGATTGAGCGAGCAAAACGTCTTGCACATGCCCGCGCGCACCGACCCAGTCCGCACCGGCGCGGGATAACACCGGCACATAGCGATAGTGCTGGACGGGGTCTAGAGGCGGTTGCCAGTACAGGTCGGCCGGCTCTCGTCCGCCCCAGTAGACCGAGATTGAGCGGGGGCGCTCGGCCTGCGGCAGCCGCGCCAAGCTTTCCAGCATGGCCTTGACCGGGGCGATGCCGGTGCCAGTGGCCAAGAAAATCAAATCGCGCTGGGCAAAGGCGCGCAAAAAGAAGGTGCCTAGCGGCCCGCGCAGGCGCAGCAGATCGTTGGGTTTGGCCTGCTCGAACCAGTAGCGGCTCATGGCCCCGCCGGGGACGTGCCGAATATGCAGCTCAAGCTGAACGCCCTGGGTTGGGGCCACCGCGTTGGCCACCGAGTAGCTGCGCTGCAAGCCACCGGGACCGATGACGTCGATGGATTGACCCGCGTGATGCATCCACGCTTGTTGCGGTGCTAGGCGCAGCACCACCCCCATCACATCGGGAGCCAGCAAGCTCAGGCTCTGGATGCGGCAAGGCAGGGTTTTGACCGGCGGCAGCGGCACACCCAGATCCTCGATGCCTTCGAGGTGGACATCGGTGAGCGCTGAGCGGGCACAGCTCAGGATCCAGCCCGCGTCGCGATCTTGGGGCTCAAGACCGACCTCTTCGTGGAGGCTTCGGGTCTGGCCGTGGCTGATCTGTGCTTTGCACGCGCCGCAGCGGCCCGTCAAGCAACTGTGTTCGAGTGCGATGCCAGCGCGCAAGGCGGCTGCCAACATCGATTCGTCCGGCCCAGCTTCAAAGTTGCGCCCGCCAGCAAGAGTCACCTGCACCATGCTCAGCGCCCCTGCCAATTGGTGCGCATGGCGATCCAGATCTTGCGCAGCGGCGTGAGCGAGATGCGTTGATGCAGGACTTGAAAGTCATCGGCTTCGATCTCGCGCAGCAAGGTGCGGTAGATGTTGGCCATCATCAAGCCCGGGCGCTGGGCGCGGCGGTCGATCTCGGGCAGCAAGGCCAACGCTTGGTCGTAGGTTTGGTGCGCACGCTCAGCCTGAAAGCGCATCAGGGCCGAGAAACGCTCGCTGTAATCGCGGTTCAAGATCTCGTGCGCCTTGACATCAAAGCGCTGCATTTCGTTGACCGGCAGGTAAATGCGGCCCCGCCGGGCGTCGTCACCGACGTCCCGGATGATGTTGGTGAGCTGGAAAGCTTGGCCCATGCGGTGGGCGTAAGTCACGGTGGCCTCGGCTTGACGGCCAAAGATGTTGGCCGCAACTTCACCGACCACGCCGGCCACCAAGTGGCAGTAGCGCTCTAGGCCGACAAAGTCGAGGTAACGCGTTTGGGACAGATCCATCTCGCAGCCGTCGATCACCGCGAGCAGATGGTCGGCGCGGATGCCGTAGTCCTTGACGTGCGGCATCAACGCCTGCGTGACCGGGTGACTGGGGCTGCCGCCAAAGGCGCGTTGCACTTCGGTGCGCCACCACGCCAGCTTGGTGGCCGCCACGCCGCCATCGCTGACTTCATCGACGACATCGTCCACTTCCCGACAAAAGGCATAGAACGCCGTGATGGCGGCCCGGCGCGGTGGCGGCAGGAACAGGAAGGCGTAGTAGAAACTAGAACCGCTTTTGGCGGCCTTGTCCTGCACGTATTGTTCAGGGCTCATGAAGGGCGGTGCGAGAGGTTGTCGGGGCGCATGCGCAAGGCACGCCACAGCAAAAGCGGTGCGTCCACGGCTTGGATCGTCGGGCGCGTGCGCAGTGTGCCATGGTCGATGGCTTGGATTCGGTCAAGGATGCGCAACCCGCCCTGCACGACCAGTCGCAGCTCCCAGCCCAGCCGACCGTGCAGACGATGCACCAAGGGTGTACCCGCCCTCATCAAGTCGCGCGCCCAAGCCACCTCGGCCGCAATGAGTTGGCGCACGGCTGGGCTGTCTTGGCCGGCGAGCAAAGCCTCAGGATCGACGCCCGCAGCCAAGCAATCGCTCTCGGGGATGTAGAGCCGACCTCGGGGCAGGTCGATGGTGCAGTCTTGCCAGAAGTTGATCAGTTGCAGCGCGGTGCATATCGCATCGGACTCGCGCAAGGCCTGCGGATCATCCACGCCCCAGATGTGCAGCAGCAAGCGCCCGACCGGGTTGGCCGAGCGGCGACAGTAGTCGAGCAGCTCGGGTCGATCCGGGTAGCGCCGCACGTGTACGTCTTGGGCAAAGGCCGAGAGCAGGTCTTCAAGCAAGTTCAGCGGTAAGTGGTACTGGTGCAGCACCGGGGCCAAGGCCTTGAACACCGCCGCCCAGCGCGGCGAGGGGCTTTGGTGCTGTGCAATAGCGTGCAGATCTTGGCGATAGGCGGCCAGATCGGCCAAACGATCCTCAGCGCAGGCTGCGCCTTCGTCGGCCAAGTCATCCGCCGTGCGGGCGTAGCCGTACAGTGCGGCCACCGCTGGCCGGAAGACGGGCGGGCAGAGCCACGAGGCGACGGGGAAATTTTCGTAGTGTTCAACCGACATGGCCCGGATTATCCGGTCTCGGGTAGACTGCTCATTGCTGACTAAGTAGTCATTAAGTTGTGAAGTCATTAAGAATCAAGGACGCCGTCATGGATCGTGTGCAAACCGACGCTGGCAAGTTGCGCGCTGGATGGAGCCGCCTCGGGGTGGTGGCAGGTTTGGTGTTGCTGATGAGCGGCTGCGGTCGCCCGGCTACCACGCCGGAAGCGGTCCGAGCCGTGCGGGTCATGACGGTTCAGGCCGAGCAGCGCTCGGGCAGTGCGGTCTACGCCGCTGATATTCGCGCCCAGACCGAATCGCGCTTGGGTTTTCGGGTCGGCGGCAAGTTGGTGCAGCGTCCGGCGGCGGTGGGCATGCATATCAAGCCGGGACAGCTGTTGGCGCAGCTCGACGCAGTCGATCTCAAGCTTGGGCAAGACGCTGCTCAGGCGTCGCTGCAAGCGGCCCAAGCCAACCTCGATCAGGTGAGCGCCGACAACCAGCGCTTCCAAGGCCTGCGCGCCCAAGGCTTCATCAGTGCGGTCGAGATGGATCGCAGCAACACGGCTTTGAAGGCCGCCAAAGCGCAACTGGACGCTGCCCGCGCCCAAGCGGGTGTGCAGCAACGTCAAGCGCAGTACGCCGCTTTGTTGGCCGATGTGGCTGGGGTGATCACCGCCACCGAAGCCGAGGCCGGCCAGGTTTTGGCCGCCGGGACGCCGGTGCTGCGCTTGGCCCACGACGGCCCGCGTGACGCGGTCTTTGCGGTGCCAGAAGACCAAGTCAATGCGGTCAAGGCGTTGCTGGGGCGCAAAGAGGCGCTGCGCGTCCAACTCTGGGGCTCGGAGCAGAGCGTGCCCGCCACGGTGCGCGAAGTGGCGGCGGTGGCCGACCCGGTGGCACGCACCTTCCAAGTCAAAGCGGATTTGGGCCGGGCTGCCGTGCAATTGGGCCAAACCGCCACGCTGAGCATGCCGGGCGGAACGGTCGTGGCTGCGGGTGACGCTGGTTTTTATCTGCCGCTGACCGCCTTGGCCGAGCAGGGCGGCAAAACGGTGGTTTGGTTGCTCGACGAGGCCAGCATGACGGTCAAGCCGCAGTCGGTCGAGCTGGGTGAGGTGGTTGGGGATCGGCTGCACATCAAGACGGGTTTGCAGCCGGGGCAGGTGGTGGTGACGGCGGGTGTGCATGTGCTGACCGCCGGCCAAATCGTGCGGCGCTACGTCGAAACCTTGGAGCGCTGAGTTATGCATCCGCATCCCCACGACCCTTCGGGGCGTTCCAAATTCAATGTTTCCCGTTGGGCGCTGGAGCACCCGGCGCTGACGCGCTACCTGATGGTGGTGCTGTTGCTGCTCGGCTGGGTGGCTTACTTCCAGCTCGGGCAAGACGAAGATCCGCCCTTCACCTTCCGCGCCATGGTGATTCAGGCCGCGTGGCCAGGAGCCACCGCCGAACAGGTGGCCGAGCAAGTCACCGACAAGATTGAGCGCACCCTGCAAGCCGTGCCCAACGCCGACATCATCCGCAGCTACACCAAGCCGGGCGAGTCGGTCACGATTTTCCAGGTCAAGGACAACGTGGTCGGCAAGGAGGTCCCCAACCTTTGGTACCAAGTGCGCAAAAAGATCGGTGACATGCGCTCGACCTTGCCGCCAGGGGTGCAAGGGCCGTTTTTCAACGATGAGTTCGGCGATGTCTACGGCTCGATCTTTGCGCTCTCGGCCGATGGCTTCAGCGACGAAGAACTGCGCGACTTTGCCGAGAGCGTGCGCTCCAAGCTGCTGCATCTGAACGATGTGGCCAAGGTTGATCTTTTTGGCGTGCAGCCCGAGAAAATCTTTGTCGAGATCAGCGGCCGGCGGCTGGCTGAACTGGGCATCGACCTCAACGCGCTGATCGCGCAACTCGGCGCGCAAAACGCTGTGGAAGGCACAGGCGTGTTGGAAACCGCGCAGAGCAACGTCCAAGTGCGCTTGAGCGGCGCTTTGCAGTCCGTGCAAGCCTTGCGCGAGCTGCCCGTGCGGGCGGTGAACCCTGCCACCGGCATGGCCAACACCGTGCGTTTGGGTGACATTGCCCAAGTGCGACGCGCGCTGATCGATCCACCGGCGGTGAAGGTGCGCTACCAAGGCAAAAACATCATCGCCTTAGGCGTGGCCATGGCCAAGGGCGGCGACATCATCCGCTTGGGGCACGCCTTGCAGGCCGAAGTTCAAGCCGCGCGTGCTGAGTTGCCGCTTGGCATCGAGCTGGAGCAAGTGCAGGACCAGCCCAAGGCGGTGGCCAAGTCGGTGGGTGAGTTTGTCAGCGTGTTGATCGAAGCCGTGCTGGTGGTGTTGGCGGTGAGCTTCATCAGCTTGGGGCTGCATCGCTCGGCGGCTTTTGCGGGCCGGCGCTGGTATCAAGGCTGGCGCTTGGACATGCGCCCGGGCTTGGTGGTGGGCATCACCATCCCGCTGGTGCTGGCGATCACCTTTGTGGTCATGTATTACTGGGGCGTGGGCCTGCACAAGATCTCGCTGGGCTCGCTGATCATCGCGCTGGGCCTGTTGGTGGACGACGCCATCATCGCCGTCGAGATGATGGTGCGCAAACTCGAAGAAGGCTACGACAAGCTGCGCGCGGCTTCCTTTGCCTACGAAGTGACCTCGATGCCGATGCTCACCGGCACCTTGATCACCGCCGCAGGCTTCTTGCCGATTGGCATGGCGCGCTCGACCGTGGGGGAGTACACCTTCGCCATCTTTGCCGTGACGGCCGCCGCTTTGCTGATTTCTTGGCTGGTGTCGGTGTATTTCGTGCCTTATTTGGGCGCGCGTTTGCTCAAGGTGCATGCGCCGCAGCATGGGGGGCACGATCTTTTCGACACGCCGTTTTATGCCCGCTTGCGGCGCACGGTGTCGTGGTGTTTGGCGCATCGCTGGATCACCTTGGGCGTGACGCTGCTGGTCTTTGTGCTCGGCTTGGCTGGCATGGGGCGGGTGCAGCAGCAGTTTTTCCCCGATTCCAGCCGACCCGAATTGCTCGTGAGCCTGTGGTTGCCCGAAGGAGCCACCCTGCAAGCCAGTGAGGCGTTGGTGAAGCGTTTCGAGGCCCGGGTCCGCACCGAAGCGGATGTCGAGAGCTTGACGTCATGGGTGGGCAGTGGTTTGCCGCGCTTTTATCTGCCGCTCAACCAAGTCTTTCCGCAAAGCAACGTCAGCCAAGTGATCGTCATGCCCAAGGACCTCAAAGCGCGTGAGCGCTTGCGCAAGCTGCTGCCGGGCATCTTGGCCGAGTCGTTCTCGGAGTCGCGCAGCCGCGTTGAGCTGCTCTCCAACGGCCCGCCGGTGGCCTATCCGGTGCAGTTTCGGGTGATGGGGCCCGACGTGGCTGGGGTGCGCGCTTGGGCCGATCAGGCCAAGGCCATCATGGCGGCTGAGCCGCAACTGCGTGGCGTCAACGACAACTGGAACGAATCCGTGCCAGTGATGCGCCTCGCCATCGACCAGAACCGGGCGCGCACGCTGGGCGTCAGCAGCCAATCGGTGGCGGTGGCGATACGTTCCTTGCTGAGCGGCAACACGGTGGGCCAGTACCGCGAGGGCGACAAGCTGGTGGACATTGTGCTGCGCCAACCCGCCCAAGAGCGCCGTGTGCTGGCCGATTTGGCGGGGGCTTATGTAGCGACGGCCAGCGGGGCGATGATCCCGCTCACCCAAGTGGCCAAGTTGTCACCCGCTTGGGAGCCAGGCGTGCTCTGGCGCGAGGGGCGCAAATTTGCAGTGACCGTTCAAGGGGACGTGATCGAGGGCGTGCAGGGCCCCACGGTCAGCCAACAGGTCGAGCCGGCTTTGCGTGCGCTTGAGAAGCGCATGCCGCCGGGCTACAGCATTGAGGTGGCGGGGACGGTGGCCGAAAGCAGCAAGGGCCAAGGCTCGATTGCTGCGGGCGTGCCGGTGATGCTGTTCTTGATCTTCACGCTTTTGATGCTGCAATTGCAGAGCTTTTCACGCGCCGTGCTGGTGTTCCTGACCGGGCCGATGGGCATTGCGGGGGTGGCCGCAGCGCTGCTGATCTTGGACCGGCCTTTCGGCTTTGTGGCCTTGCTGGGTGTGGTGGCCTTGATGGGCATGATCCAGCGCAACTCGGTGATCTTGATCGATCAAATCGAACAAGACCGCGCGCAGGGCGTGGCGGCGTGGGATGCCATCGTCGAAGCCGTGGTGCGGCGCTTTCGGCCCATCGTGCTGACAGCGGCGGCGGCGGTGCTGGCGATGATCCCTTTATCGCGCAGTGTTTTCTGGGGGCCGATGGCTGTGGCCATCATGGGCGGGCTGATTGTGGCCACCGCTTTGACCTTGCTGGCGCTGCCCGCCATGTACGCGGCGTGGTTCCGTATCCAACGACCTGCGCCCAAGGTGCTCACAGGTGGCTAGAATACGGCCCCTCAAGGATCCAAGAGGGCAGTTCCGAGGCTTCGAGACTGCCCTCATGTTTGGGTGATGACCGCAAAGGGTCGCACCGAACAAACTGCGCGGGTGGCGAAATAGGTAGACGCACCAGGTTTAGGTCCTGACGCCCTCACGGGCGTGCCGGTTCGAGTCCGGCCCCGCGCACCAGTTGACCCTGGCTGATTCCATCAGCTGGATTGAAAACGAAAGAGCACAAGATCATGGCCGTTACCGTGGAAACCCTCGAAAAACTGGAGCGTCGCATCACGCTGACGCTGTCTGCCCAAGACATCCAGAAGGAAGTGAACACCCGTCTGAAGCGTCTGGCACGCACCGTCAAGGCTGACGGCTTCCGTCCCGGCAAGGTGCCGATGAGCGTGGTGACCCAGCGTTATGGCTACTCGGTGCAATACGAAGTCATGAACGACAAGGTCGGCGAAGCCTTCGCGCAAGCCGCCAATGAAGCCCAGCTGCGTGTGGCCGGCACGCCGCGCATCAACGAGCGCGAAGGCGCTGATGCGGGTGAGTTGAGCTTTGATGCCATTTTTGAAATCTATCCCGACGTCCAACTGGGCGATGTGGCCGGCTTGAGCGTCGAGCGCATCAACGCTGATGTGACCGACGACGCGGTGGATCGCACCATTGACATCCTGCGCAAGCAACGTCAGACCTTCAGCCAGCGTGCGCACGCCGAAGCCGCCATCGCTGGCGACCGCGTCACGATCACCTTCGAAGGCAAGATCGACGGCGAACCCTTTGACGGTGGCCGTGCCGAAGACTTCCAGTTCACGCTGGGCGACGGTCGCATGCTCACCGAGTTCGACCAAGCCGTCACCGGCATGAAGACGGGCGAGTCGAAGACCTTCCCGCTGACCTTCCCGGCCGACTACCAAGGTAAAGAAGTGGCGGGCAAGGAAGCCGATTTCCTCGTCACCCTGACCAAGGTGGAGCAGCCGCATCTGCCCGAGATCGACGAAGCCTTCGTCGCCTCGCTGGCCATTCAAGACGCCACGGTTGAAGGTCTGCGCGCTGACGTGCGCAAGAACTTGGAGCGTGAAGTCAAGTTCCGTTTGGCTGCGCGCAACCGCGAAGCCGTGCTGAATGCGCTCGACACCCTGGCCACGTTTGACGTGCCCAAGGCCTTGATCGACGCTGAAAGCGAACGTCTGGTGGCCGGTGCCCGCGAGGACTTGAAGTCGCGCGGCATCAAGGACGCCGACAAGATGCCTGTGCCGGCTGAAATGTTCGCCTCCCAAGCCGAGCGCCGTGTGCGTTTGGGCTTGGCCTTGAACGAAATGGTGCGCGCGCATGGCCTGAAGGTCACGCCGGAGCAGCTCACTGCGCACATCGACGATCTGGCCCAAAGCTACGAAAACCCGGCTGAAGTGGTCCGTTGGTATTTCAGCGACCGCCAACGTCTGGCTGAGATCGAATCGGCGGTGTTGGAAAACAACGTCACCGAGTTCGTGCTGGGCAAGGCCGTCGTCACCGACAAGGCCCTGACCTTTGACGAGCTGATGGCCATGAACTGATGTGGCTCGGAGGCCTCAAGGCCTCCGTGGACGCACATTCAAGGGCGCTTCGGCGCCCTTGTTCTTGTGGGCTTCGGCAGTGACCGCCTTGCGCCCGCATAATCCCCGCCGTTGTCTGGAATCCTGGAAAGAAACATGAGCGCCATCGATACACAGAATCTGGGCCTGGTGCCCATGGTCATTGAGCAGTCCGGTCGTGGTGAACGGGCTTATGACATCTACTCGCGCTTGTTGCGTGAACGGGTGGTGTTTTTGGTCGGCCCGGTCAATGACCAATCGGCCAACCTTGTGGTGGCTCAGCTGCTGTTCCTTGAAAGCGAAAACCCTGAAAAGGACATCTCGCTCTACATCAATTCGCCCGGCGGTTCGGTGAGTGCGGGCATGTCGATCTTCGACACCATGCAGTTCATCAAGCCGGCGGTGTCTACCCTGTGCATGGGCATGGCGGCCAGCATGGGCGCGTTCCTGCTGGCGGCTGGGGCCAAGGGCAAGCGTTTTGCGCTGCCCAACTCACGCCTCATGATCCATCAGCCGCTGGGTGGTGCCCAAGGTCAGGCGACCGACATCGAAATTCAGGCGCGCGAGATCCTGCGTCTGCGTGAGAACCTGAACAAGATCTTGGCCGAGCGCACTGGGCAGACGCTGGAGAAAATCCAGAACGACACCGAGCGCGATTACTTTATGTCGGCCGAGGATGCATGTACCTACGGTTTGATCGACCAAGTCTTGACCCGTCGGGCTTGATCTGTTTTGACCCGCTCTTCTTTCGTACAAAGGTAGTTCCCCATGGCTGACAAAAAAGGCTCTCCCGGCGAGAAAGCCCTGTATTGCTCCTTTTGTGGCAAGAGCCAGCATGAGGTCAAAAAACTCATCGCCGGCCCGTCGGTGTACATCTGCGACGAGTGCATCAGCCTGTGCAATGACATCGTGCGCGATGACATGCTGCCCGGTGCGGCGGCGGCTGCCATCGGTACCCCCGAGTCGGCCCCGACGGCGGCTTTGGATGTCCGCAGTGACCTGCCCATCCCCAGCGAGATCAAGGCGCTGCTCGATCAATACGTGATTGGCCAAGATCAGGCCAAGCGCACCTTGTCGGTGGCGGTCTACAACCACTACAAGCGCTTGAAGCACCTGAGCCCCGAGCGCGGCAAGAAGGTCAGCGATGCGGTCGAGCTGAGCAAAAGCAACATCTTGCTGATCGGCCCAACGGGCTCGGGCAAGACGCTCTTGGCCCAGACCTTGGCGCGCATGCTCAACGTGCCCTTCGTGATGGCCGACGCCACCACCCTGACCGAAGCCGGTTATGTGGGTGAAGACGTCGAAAACATCATCCAAAAGCTGTTGCAGAACTGCAATTACGAGGTCGAGCGCGCCCAGCGCGGCATCGTCTACATCGACGAAATCGACAAGATCAGCCGCAAGGCCGACAACCCCAGCATCACCCGTGACGTGTCGGGCGAGGGCGTGCAGCAAGCGCTGCTCAAGTTGGTTGAAGGCACGATGGCCTCGATTCCGCCGCAGGGCGGCCGCAAGCATCCGAATCAGGACTTCTTGCAGATCGACACCACCAACATCTTGTTCATCTGCGGCGGTGCCTTTGATGGCCTCGACAAGGTGATCCAGAACCGTTCCGAAAAATCAGGCATTGGTTTTGGGGCCACGGTCAAGGGGCCGTCCGAGCGCAGCATCACCGATTTGTTCAAGCAAATCGAGCCGGAAGATCTGATCAAGTTCGGCTTGATCCCTGAGTTGGTCGGCCGTTTGCCGGTGGTGGCGACCTTGGGCGAGCTGACCGAAGACGCGTTGGTGCAGATCTTGACCGAGCCCAAGAACGCACTCGTCAAGCAGTACCAAGCGCTGTTCGGCATGGAATCGGTCGAGCTGGAGTTCCGCCTCGATGCGCTGACCGCCATTGCCCGCAAGGCGCTCAAGCGCAAGACGGGTGCGCGCGGTCTGCGCTCCATCGTCGAATTGGCCTTGATGGACACGATGTTTGATCTGCCCAACCTTGAGCAAGTGGCCAAGGTGGTGGTCGATGACAACACCATCGACAACGGCGGCTCCCCCTTGTTGATCTATAAGGAAGAATCTCAGATCAGTGCGGCCTGAGTTTTTCGGCACTTGTCCTTGCATTCAACCGCTACGCTCCCACATGGAGCGTAGAAAGAGAGGTTCCCATGTCCGGTCACCCCGTACTTCCCCCTGATCCGATCACCTTGCCGCTGCTGCCGCTGCGCGATGTGGTTGTGTTTCCGCACATGGTCATCCCGCTGTTCGTGGGCCGTCCCAAATCCATCAAGGCGCTTGAAGCAGCGATGGAATCGGGCCGCCAGATCATGCTGGTGGCGCAAAAGGCTGCGGGCAAAGATGAGCCCAAGGCCGAAGACATGTTCGAGACCGGCTGTGTCTCCAACATTTTGCAAATGCTCAAGCTGCCCGACGGCACCGTGAAGGTGTTGGTTGAAGGCTTGCAGCGTGCCAACACGACCAGCATCGACGACAGCGGCGAGTTCTTCAAGGCCGTGGCCGTGCCCGTGCCGCCGGCTGATCTGAGCGCGCCGGAGACCGAAGCGCTGCGCCGCGCCGTGACGCAGCAGTTCGATCAGTACGTCAAGCTCAACAAGAAGATTCCGCCCGAGATCCTGACATCGATTGCAGGGATCGACGATGCCGGTCGTCTGGCCGACACCATCGCGGCGCATTTGCCGCTCAAGCTGGAAAACAAGCAAGCCATCCTTGATCTGTTCCCGATCGCCGGCCGCTTGGAAAAGCTGTTGGAGCTGCTCGAACACGAGGTCGATATCCTCCAAGTCGAAAAGCGCATCCGGGGCCGCGTCAAGCGCCAGATGGAAAAGAGCCAGCGCGAGTACTACCTGAACGAGCAGGTCAAGGCGATCCAGAAGGAATTGGGCGAAGGCGAAGAAGGCGCGGATCTCGAAGAAGTCGAGAAGAAAATCGCCGCTGCCAAGATGCCCAAGGAAGCGCGCAA
>NZ_JBYSVC010000034.1:0-27373 GCF_057922285.1 Leptothrix toolikensis (SeqCode) | reverse complement strand
CGGCGACAGCGCCACAAAATTGGCCGCCGTCTTGGGCAACCCGAGGTCATAGATCGTGCTCATGGATCACTCCTGTCTTCGAGATTCGAGAATGGTGCAGGCCCGCATCATCGTTGAAACCGCGCACTACACGGGCCGCCATGAGCCCGACCTCCACCGATCCAATGGCCCTGCCGCGTCGCAAGTTGCCCATCGGCATCCAGAAGCTCATCTGAAGTTTGTCTTCCTGACCGGGTGACCAAATTCAGCAAAACGGATCGCAATGTGGTTGGGTTTGAAGTCGAAGCCCTCGGCCCCCCGCTACACTCCGCCCCGAAATGCTAACCCTCAAAAACACCACCCTTCGTCGCGGCGTCAAAGTCGTGCTCGACAACGCTTCCTTTACTTTGCAACCTGGCGACAAAGCCAGTTTGGTCGGCCGTAATGGGGCCGGAAAGTCATCGCTCTTCGCCCTGATCACCCATCGCCTGCAAGCCGATGCGGGTGATGTGACCATGCCGCCGCGCTGGCGGGTGGCGGAGGTCGCGCAGAACATGCCTGAAACCGAGCAAGGTGCGACCGACTTCGTGCTTGACGGCGACACGCCCTTGATGGAAGCCAACGCCTTGCTCGCGGCAGCGGAAGCCTCGGGCGACGGCCACGCCATTGCGGACGCCTACACCGTCTTGGCCGAAGTCGGCAGCTTTGATGCCAAGGCACGCGCGCAGTCGCTGCTGATGGGGCTGGGCTTCAAAACCGCGCAACTTGATGCGCCGGTGAACAGCTTCTCGGGCGGCTGGCGCATGCGCTTGCAGTTGGCGCGCGCGCTGATGTGTCCGGCCGATCTGATGCTGCTGGACGAACCGACCAACCACTTGGACTTGGACGCCTTGGTCTGGCTGGAAGCTTGGTTGCAGCGCTACGAAGGCACGCTGCTCATGATCAGCCACGACCGCGAGTTCCTCGACGCCATCACCCGCGTCACCTTGCATCTGGACGAAGCGCAGATCACGCGCTACGGCGGCAACTACAGCACCTTTGAGACCATGCGCGCTGAACGCATGTCGCAGCAGCAAGCAGCATTTGGCCGTCAGCAAGACAAGATCGCGGAGTTGCAGCGCTTTATCGACCGCTTCAAAGCCAAGGCCAGCAAAGCCAAGCAGGCGCAAAGCCGCGTCAAAGCGCTCGACCGGATGGAGAAGATCGCCCGCGTGCTCACCAGCGCCGACTTCGCCTTCGAATTTCGCGAACCACTGAGCTTGCCCAACCCGATGCTGTCGCTCAAAGACATGGTGGTGGGCTACCACGGCGAGGACGGCGCGCCCGACACGGTCATCGTGCGCAACATCAACAAAAGCGTGCTGCCGGGCCAGCGCATCGGCATCCTCGGGGCCAACGGCCAAGGCAAATCCACCCTTGTGAAAACTTTGGCGCGCACCCAAGCCGTTTTGGGCGGCCATGTGCAAGAAGGCAAAGGTTTAGCGATTGGCTACTTTGCGCAGCAAGAAATGGACGTGCTACGCCCGGACGAAGGCCCACTGGCGCACATGATCCGCTTGGCGCGCGATGTCTCGCCCCAAGCCAAGGAGCAAGAACTGCGCGACTTCTTGGGCCGCTTCCGCTTCACCGGCGAGATGGTGCAACAGTCGGTGGGCAGCCTCTCGGGCGGCGAAAAAGCCCGGCTGGTGCTGGCGATGCTGGTCTGGCAGCGCCCCAACCTGCTCTTGTTGGATGAGCCCACCAACCACCTCGACTTGACCACCCGCGAAGCGCTCTCGATGGCGCTGAACGAGTTTGAAGGCACCGTGATGCTGGTCAGCCACGACCGCGCCTTGCTGCGCGAAGTCTGCGACGAGTTTTGGCTGGTGGCCGGCGGCAAGGTCGAACCCTTTGACGGCGATTTGGACGACTACCAACGCTGGCTGATGGAACAAAGCCGCGAAGCGGCGCGCGCCGCCAAGGACGCCCAGTCCAAGCCCGCGCCCGTCAAAGCCCCGGCCCCATCAAGCGCGCCCGCACCCGCCGCCGAGCCAGACCGTAAAGCCACGGCCGCCGCCCGTCAAAAGCTCAGCGATCAAACCAAACCGATCAAAAAAGAACAGGCCCAAGTCGAGCAGCGACTCAGCGCGGCGCAAAGCGAGCATGCCCAACTGCTGAGCGCCCTGGCCTCACCGACCGCCACCGCCACCACCCGCGCCGACCAAGGCCGCCGCCTCAAGCAACTCGACGACGACATCGCCACGCTGGAGATGCGCTGGCTGGAGCTGGTCGAGAAGCTGGAGGCGATGACCCAGCTTCATATCCCACCCCGGGGGTGATGCTGGGCAAAGATGTGGCGCAGGCGTTCGCGGGCGACGTGGGTGTAGATCTGGGTGGTGGAGATGTCGGCGTGGCCGAGGAGGAGTTGAACGGCACGCAGGTCGGCACCGTGGTTGATGAGGTGGGTGGCGAAGGCGTGGCGCAGGGTGTGGGGCGAGAGGGGGACCCAGATCTCGGCGCTTTGGGCGTGGCGTTTGACCAAGCTCCAAAACATTTGGCGGGTCATGGACTCGGCGCGGGCGGTGACGAAGAGCGCTTCGCTGTGGCGCTGGCCCAGCAAGGCGGTGCGGGATTCGAGCACGTAGCGCCGTAGCCAAGCGTGGGCTTCTTCACCAAAAGGCACCAGCCGTTCGCGCTCGCCTTTGCCGCGCACCAAGACCACTCCTTCGCCCAAACGCAGATGGCGGCTCGGCAACTCGACCAGTTCACTCACCCGCAAGCCGCTGGCGTACATCAGCTCCAACATGGCCCGGTCACGCAGACCCAGCGGGGTGCTCACATCGGGCGCGGCCAGCAAGGCGGCAACTTGGTTTTCGCTCAGGGTTTGCGGCACGCGCAGCGGCTGGCGCGACGCACTCAGACGCAAGGTGGGGTCTTTGTCGATGCGCCGCTCGCGCAAGGCCCAGCGGAAATAACGCTTGAACACCGTCAAACGCCGGTTCGCCGTGGTGGTACGGGTCTGCGCATGCTCGGCAGCCGAGTAAGCCAAAAGATGGGCTTCCTCGGCATGATCCAAGGCCAAGCCGGGATGATGCTCGGCCAACCACGCCACCAAAGCCTGAAGATCGCTGCGGTACGCTGCCAAGGTCAGCGGACGCAGACCGTCCTCAAGCCAAAGGGTGTCGAGCCACAGATCAATGGTCTGGGCCGTTTCATCAGGAGAGACGGAAACTTGCGAAAGCTGCATGGTGCCTATCCTAGCTGCCACCCGACTTGCTCACTCTTGCCCGCCCCATGATTTCTTCCGCTTTGCTCCTGCTGCCCGACTTCTTGCTCATCATGCTGGGCTTTGTGCTGTGCAGGCACACCGCGCTGGACCGGCGCGTCTGGGCGGGGGTGGAGCAGCTGGTGTATTGGCTGCTTTTTCCGGTGCTGCTTTTTGGCGCGGTGCTGCGTAGCCCGCTGGATATCGGCAGCGCCTTGAACTTGGGGCTCGCCGGGGTGCTGATGCTGGTCTGCGGCTTTGGGCTGGCCACCGCTTTGCGCACCGTGCCCGGGGTGGACGCCCGGCTGCATGCCTCGGGCGCGCAGGTGGGCTTTCGCTTCAACTCCTACGTCGCCTTGGCGCTGGCCGAGCGGCTCGGCAGCTCACAAGGCGTGGCTTGGATTGCGCTGTTGATCGCGCTGGGTGTGCCGCTGTGCAACATCGGTGCGGTCTGGTCGCTGGCGCGCCACGGCGGGCAAAACGTCTGGCGCGAGATGGCGCGCAACCCCCTCATCCTTGGCACCGTGGGCGGGCTGCTGGGTCACCTTGCGGGCCTGAGCTTGCCCAGCGCGGTGGACACCACTTTGGCGCGCATCGGCTCCGCCGCCCTGCCCTTGGGCCTGATGGCGGTGGGTGCGGGGCTGCAAATCGGTGGTTTGAATGCCGCTCCGCGCTTGGCCGCTGGGCTGCTCACCATCCGGCACCTCATCTTGCCCTGCGTGGCCATGCTGCTGAGCATGGTTTTGGCCCTGCCGCACGATCAAGCCTTGGTGCTGGTGGCCTTTGCCGCCATGCCCACCGCATCCAGTGCTTTTGTGCTGGCCATCCGCATGGGCGGCGACGGTCAGTACGTGGCGGGGCTGGTCACAGCCTCCACCTTGCTCGGCATGATCAGCATCCCGCTGGCGGTCGAGATCGCGCGGCGACTACCACTCTCGTGATGCGTTACGCCTGAACCCGCATCGACAAATCAAGTGCGTGGACGTGCTTGGTGAGCGAGCCGACGGAGATGCGATCCACGCCGCAGGCGGCAATCGGCCCGATGGTGTCGAGGCTGGCACCACCGGAATATTCGAGCACGGTGCGGCCGCCGCCCGCGCGATGCGCCCGTGTCAGGGCCACAGCGGTGCGGATTTGCTCGATGGAAAAATCGTCGATCAAGAGCAAATCGACATCTTCTTCGAGCGCAATGCGGGCCTCATCCAGATCTTCAGCTTCCGTCATCAAGGGCACATGGGCTTGGAGCGCTCGGGCCGCTTGAATCGCTTGGCGTATGCCACCCGCAGCAGCAATGTGGTTTTCTTTGATCAAGATGCCGTCGTACAAGCCGATACGGTGATTCACGCCACCGCCGCACAGCACGGCGTATTTCTGGGCGTTGCGCAGACCGGGGAGGGTCTTGCGGGTGTCGGCGATACGGCAACCCGTGCTGGCCACCACTTCGACATAACGCCGCACCACCGTGGCGGTGCCAGAGAGCGTTTGCAGAAAGTTCATCGCCGTGCGCTCGCCCGTCAGGATGGCGCGGGCTGGGCCTTCGAGGGTACACAGCGTTTGATTGGCTTGAATAGCCGCCCCTTCACGCACCTGCCAATGGATACGCACATGCGGGTCAAGCGTCTTGAACACTGCGTCGAACCAGGCTTGGCCGCAAAGGACCGCTTGTTCTCGGCTGATCAAATGGGCTTGGGCTTGCTTATCGGCGGGCACCAGCCGGGCGGTCACGTCGCCAGAGCCGATGTCCTCGGCCAAGGCCCGATCGACGTTGTTTTGCAAATCATGCGGAAGCGAAAAAGACACCATGGTTTGAAACCGAGTTGAAACAGAGATGTGGCCGATCAGCCCGGCCCCTTCAAGCCGATTGTCGCCGCAGTAGACTGCCCTATCTTCATTGAAAGCCACGGTCCACTGCTCATGAATGCACCCTCCTCACCCGCATCCACCGACATGTCCGCGCTGTGGATGCCTTTCACCGCCAACCGCCAGTTCAAGCAAGCACCGCGTTTGTTTGCCAAAGCCGAAGGTATGTACTACTGGACCCCCGAGGGCCGCCAAGTGCTGGATGGTTTTGCCGGGCTGTGGTGCGTCAACGCCGGCCATGCCCGGCCGCGCATCGTCAAAGCGATTGCCGAACAAGCCGCTGAAATGGACTACGCCCCGCCCTTTCAGATGGGGCATCCCAAAGCCTTTGAGCTGGCCGAGAAGGTGGTGCGCCTCACGCCTCAAGGGCTCAACCGGGTGCTGTTTGTGAACTCGGGCTCGGAAGCTGTTGAAACCGCCCTCAAGATCGCGCTGGCCTATCACCGCATCCGAGGTGAAGCAGCGCGCACGCGCCTGATCGGCCGGGAGCGGGGCTACCACGGCGTCAACTTTGGCGGCACCGCCGTGGGCGGCATGGTGGCCAACCGCAAGATGTTTGGCAACTTGGTGACCGGGGTGGATCACCTGCGTCACACCCATGATCTGAGTCGCAATGCCTTCAGCACGGGTATGCCCGCACACGGGGCCGAGCTGGCCGATGACTTGGAACGCTTGGTCGCGCTGCACGACGCCTCGACCATCGCTGCCGTGATCGTCGAGCCCGTGGCCGGTTCCACCGGCGTGCTGCTGCCCCCCCAAGGCTACTTGCAACGCCTGCGCGATATCTGTGATCGCCACGGCATTTTGTTGATCTTTGATGAGGTCATTACTGGCTTTGGCCGCACGGGTCAGCCCTTTGCGGCGCAAACCTTTGGCGTGACGCCGGACATCATGACGGTCGCCAAGGGCATCACCAACGGCTGCGTACCCATGGGGGCCGTCTTGGTGCGCCAAGACATCCACGACACCTTCATGCAAGGCCCCGAAGGCGCGGTCGAGCTGTTCCACGGCTACACCTACTCCAACCATCCCTTGGCCTGCGCAGCGGCCTTGGCCACGCTGGAGACCTACGCCGAAGAAGGCTTGCTGACACGCGCCGCTGAGATGCAGAGCTACTTCTCGCAAGCCCTGCATAGCCTGCGAGGCCTGCCGCATGTGATCGATATCCGCGCCATCGGGCTGATCGGTGCGGTCGAGCTGCAAACCCGCCCCGGTGTACCCGGCAAACGGGCCTTCGAGGTCTTTCTCGACTGCTTCGAGCAAGGTGTGCTGATCCGCAGCACCGGCGACACCATCGCCATCTCCCCCCCGCTGATCATCGAGCGCGAACACATCGACCGCATCGTCAGCACCTTGGCCACGGCACTCAAGCGCAGCGCCTAAGTCACCCACCGGCGGCAAGGCAGGCCGCCGGGTACAGAAAATGCTGTATACACTTTACGTATGCCTTCGCATACGGTTTGTGAGCCTGCCATGACATCCAAAGCTGTCCTTCCTGTTCCTCGCCGTCCCATCGTCTTGGTGCCGGCCTGCAATCGCTGGCTGGGCCAGCATCCCTTCCATGTGGCGGGGCATAAATACGTCAATGCCGTCCGGCTAGCGGGCTGCTTGCCGCTGGTGGTGCCCATCGCCACCGCCGAGGATGTGCCCGAACTCTTGGCGCTGGCCGACGGGGTGCTGCTGACCGGCTCGCCCTCCAACGTCCATCCCTCCCATTTTGGCGAGGCGGTGCATAACCCCGAGTTGCCGCTGGACCCCGCGCGTGACGGCTGGACCCTGCCCTTGATTCGCCAAACCATTGCCAGCAAGACCCCTTTGCTGGCGATTTGCCGTGGGTTTCAGGAAATCAACGTGGCCTTGGGCGGATCGTTGGTTCAAACAGTCCACGAGGCCGGCCCCTACCGCGATCACCGGGCCAACGACGCTGATGCGGTCGAAAAGCAATACGGCCCAGCCCACGGTGTGCAGGTGGTACGCGGTGGCGTGCTGGAGCCGTTACTCGACGGCTTGATGGATGATCAAAACAGCTTTTGGGTCAACAGCTTGCATGGTCAAGGCGTAGCGTCCCAAGGATTGGCGAACGGTTTGCGCATTGAAGCCTTGGCCCCCGACGGTTTGATTGAATCTTTTTCCGGTGTTGATCTGCACCATTTCCTGCTCGGTTTGCAATGGCATCCCGAATGGCAAGCGCAGGACAACCCGGTTTCGATGCGTTTATTGCAAGCCTTTGGTGCAGCGTGTGTGCAGCATGTGTGCAAAACCAAGGGTGCCAACTAGAAAGGGACTGAATCATGGTGACCCGAGCCAATCTCACCTTCAGTGACATGGAGCAATGGCTCAACGAGCACCGCGTGACCGAGATCGAATGCTTGGTACCGGATCTGACTGGGGTAGCACGCGGCAAGATCTTGCCGCGCAAAAAGTTCACCGAAGACCGGGGCATGCGTCTGCCAGAAGCGGTGGTCGCGATGGGCGTGACAGGGGTCTTTCCGCAGGAAGGGCCTTACTACGATGTCATCAGCCCGACCGATCACGACATGCACCTTCAGCCGGACCCGAGCACGGTGCGTATCGTGCCTTGGGCCACCGACCCGACGGCGCAAGTGATCCATGACTGCTACGACAAGCACGGCAAGATCGTGCCCTTTGCACCGCGCTCGGTGCTGCGGCGGGTGTGCGATCTCTACGCCGCCGAAGGCTGGAGCCCGGTGGTGGCCCCCGAGCTGGAGTTCTACTTGGTGGCGCGCAACACCGACCCCGACATTCCGCTGATTCCGCCTGTGGGCCGCAGCGGGCGGGCTGAGACCTCACGCCAAGCCTATTCGATCGACGCGGTCAACGAGTTCGATCCGCTTTTCGAAGATGTCTACGACTACTGCGAAAAGATGGAACTCAACGTCGATACCTTGATCCATGAGATCGGCGCGGGGCAAATGGAGATCAACTTCTTCCACGACCACCCGATGCAATTGGCCGACGAGGTGTTTTTCTTCAAGCGCACGGTGCGCGAAGCGGCCCTGCGGCATGACATGTTTGCCACGTTCATGGCCAAGCCGATTGCGAATGAGCCCGGCAGCGCCATGCACGTGCATCAAAGCGTGGTTGAAACGCTGAGCGGCGAAAAACGCAACATCTTCTCCAACCCCGATGGCTCAGCCAGCGAGCTGTTTTATGGCTACATCGCCGGCTTGCAGCGCTACATCCCGGCGGCCATGGCGCTGTTTGCGCCCTACGTGAACAGCTACCGGCGTCTGTCACGTTTCACCGCCGCACCCATCAACATCCAGTGGGGCACCGATAACCGCACGGTGGGCATCCGCTCACCCGTGGCCACCCCATCGGCCCGCCGGATTGAAAACCGTGTCATCGGTGCCGACGCCAACCCCTACGTGGCCTTGGCCGCCACCTTGGCGTGTGGCTACTTGGGCATGAAAAAGGGCCTCAAGCCCACCCCAGAATGCAAGGGCGATGCCTACCTTGGCGATTACCAGCTGCCGCGCAGTCTGGGCGAAGCGCTGGAGATGCTGCGCAATGAGAAAGACTTGGCCGACATCTTGGGCGAAGCCTTCATCACGGTCTATACCGAGGTCAAGGAAGCCGAGTACGCCGAATTCATGAAGGTGATCTCGCCTTGGGAGCGCGAGCACCTGCTTTTACATGTTTAAAGGACACAACGCCATGACTGAGTTGATCAGCCCACGCAGCACCCGTGCATGGCAAGACGCCGACACGGCGCATTTTCTGCACCCTTTCACCGACTTCCAAGCCTTGGCGCACAAGGGCTCGCGCATCATCGAAAGCGCCCACAACATCTACCTGCGTGACACCGAGGGTCAACGCATCCTCGACGCCATGAGCGGGCTGTGGTGCGTCAATGTCGGCTACGGCCAGCAAGCGCTGATCGACGCCGCCACCCGGCAAATGGGCCAACTGCCCTTCTACAACAGCTTCTTTCAAACCACCACGCCGCCGGCGGTGGCCTTGGCCGAGAAGCTGGCTGAGATCACGCCAGCGCAGTTTCAGCACGTTTTCTTTGCCAATTCGGGCTCAGAGGGCAACGACACCGTGATCCGCATGGTGAGGCGCTACTGGGATCTGCAAGCGCAGCCTGAGCGCCACGTGATCATCAGCCGCTGGAACGGCTATCACGGCTCGACCATGGGCGCAGCCTCGCTGAGCGGCATGCGCTACATGCACGCTCAAGGCGGTTTGCCGATTCCCGGCATCACTCACATTGAGCAGCCGCACCTTTTTGAGTTCAATCTCCAGCGCCGCAGTGCGGGCTTGCCCAGCGTGGAAGAAGCTGAGTTTGGCCTGATGGCCGCACGCTGGCTGGAAGACAAAATCTTGGAGGTGGGCCCCGACAAAGTCGCCGCCTTCATCGGCGAGCCGGTGCAAGGCGCTGGCGGCGTGATCGTGCCGCCCGCCACCTACTGGCCGGAAATCCAGCGCATCTGCGACAAGTACGGCATTTTGTTGGTCAGCGACGAAGTGATCTGCGGCTTTGGCCGCACGGGGTCGTGGTTCGGCTGCGAAACCATGGGCACGCGCCCTGATCTGATGACCTTCGCCAAGGGCGTGACCTCGGGCTACATCCCCTTGGGCGGCGTGATGGTGGGCGAGCGCGTGGCCAAGGTCTTGATCGAGCAAGGCGGCGAGTTTGAGCACGGCTACACCTACTCGGGCCATCCGGTGGCTTGCGCTGTGGCGCTGGCCAATATCGAATTGATGCAAAGCACGCGGCTGATTGAGCATGTGCGCGACGACATCGGGCCTTATTTGGCCCAAGGGTTCGAGTCGCTGCGCGACCATCCTTTGGTGGGTGACGTGCAGAGCTGCGGCTTGATGGCCGCCTTGCACTTGGTGCGCGCCAAGTCAAGCGCCGGGCCTGAAGTGTTTGATCCGCAACTCGGTGTCGGCATGATCTGCCGGGGGCACTGCTTCGGCAACGGCCTGATCATGCGCGCCGTGGGTGACCGAATGATCATTGCGCCCCCCTTGGTGATGACCCGGGCCCAGATCGACGACATGATGGCGTTGATTCGCCTTTGCCTTGATCGCACCTTGGCTGATCTGCGCGCACGCCATCTGTGGGTTTGATGGGCATACCTCGATAGACTCACACCCCCAACCGCCTCTTTCGGAGTTCCTTTGATGAAATCGATGTTCATTCGCTCGATGGCTGCGGCTGCCGTGGCTTGGATGGGGTGTTTGGCCGCCCCAGCGGTGCAAGCCCAAGAGGAAGAAAAAGTCCTCAACATCTACAACTGGTCGGACTACATCGCAGAGGACACGATCCGCAATTTCGAGAAAGAAACCGGCATCAAGGTCCGCTACGACAACTTTGACAGCAACGAGTTTCTGCACGCCAAACTGGTGGCGGGCCGGACCGGCTACGACATCGTGGTGCCCTCGGCGCACTGGGCCAAGTTGCAAATCGACGGCGGCTTGCTGCGCAAGATCGACAAGGGCCAAGTGCCCAACCTGAAACACCTCAACCCCGCCGTGCTGGCGCAGCTGGCACGCATGGACCCGGGCAACGAGTACACCGTGAATTGGCTCTGGGGCTTCACCACCGTCGGTATCAACGTCGAGAAGGTCAAGGCAGCCCTGGCCCCCAAAGGCCTACCGATGCCCGAGAACGTATGGGATCTGGTCTTCAAGCCCGAATACATCTCTCAGCTCAAGTCCTGCGGCGTCTCGTTCCTCGACTCGGCCAGCGAAGTGGTGCCTGCCGCCCTGCACTACCTTGGCAAGCCCTCCTTCAGCAAAAACGCGGGCGACTACATCACCGCGCTTAACTTGCTCAAGACGATTCGGCCCTCGGTGACGCTGTTCAGCTCCTCGGGCTACATCAACGACTTGGCCAACGGCTCCATCTGTCTGTCGCTGGGTTATTCGGGTGACATCAACATCGCCCGCCAACGGGCCATCGACAACAAAACCGGCCAGACCATCCAAGCCCTGCTGCCCAGCAGCGGCGGCTTGCTGTTTTTTGACGTGATGGTGATGCCCGCCGACGCTCCCCACCCGGGCAACGCCCACAAGTGGATCGACTACCTGCTGCGCCCCGAAGTTCACGCCAGCCTGACCAACAAGGTGTTCTACGCCAACCCGAACAAGGAATCGCGCAAGTTCATCAAGCCTGAAGTGGCCAGCAACCCCACGGTGTTTCTGTCGGATGCCGACATGAAGAAGATGATCGCACCCGACGCGCTGAACAACGATCTACGCCGGCTCATGACCCGGACTTACACCGCCTTCAAGACGGGCATGTGACGTGACCGCAGCGTTCTTGCAGATCCAAGATGTCGTCAAAGACTTTGACGGCAGCCGTGCGGTCAACCACGTCACGCTGGAGGTGCCTCGGGGCGCAATCTTCGCGCTCTTGGGCCCTTCGGGTTGCGGCAAGACCACCTTGCTGCGCATGCTGGCGGGTTTTGAGACGCCAAGCTCTGGGCGCATCGTGCTTGACGGTCAAGACCTGACCGGCATGGCCCCTTATCAGCGGCCCATCAACATGATGTTTCAGTCCTACGCGCTGTTTCCGCACCTCACGGTGTGGGACAACATCGCCTTTGGTCTGCACCGCGAAAAAATAGTGCGCGCTGAAATGGCTCAGCGCGTCGAGAGCCTGCTGGCCTTGGTGCAACTCGAAAAGCTGGCCAAGCGCAAACCGCATCAGCTCTCCGGCGGTCAGCAGCAGCGCGTCGCCTTGGCGCGCAGCTTGGCCAAACAGCCCCAACTGCTGCTGCTCGATGAGCCCTTGGGCGCACTGGACAAGAAGCTGCGCGAGGAAACCCAGATTGAGCTGGTCAACATTGTCGGCAAGGTCGGGGTGACCTGTGTGCTGGTCACGCACGATCAAGAAGAAGCCATGACCATGGCCTCGCAGATCGCGGTGATGCATGAGGGTAGCCTGATGCAAGTGGGAACACCCAGCGAGATCTACGAAACACCCGGCTCACGCTTCGTGGCCGACTTTATTGGCAACGTCAATTTGATCGCAGGCCAAGTCATCGACGATGCCCCGGATCACGTCATCATCGACACCGCTGATGGTCAACACTTTGTCGGTCATGGCATCACCGGCACCCAAGGAATGAACGTCACGGTGGCGCTGCGCCCCGAGAAAATTCACCTATCGCATCCACCATCCCATCCATCGCATCAGCCTCCCGTGCCTGACGATGCGTTCAATCGGGTGGCGGGGGTGATTGAGTCGAAATCCTATTTCGGCAGTCATACCCACTACCAATTGCGCCTGCCCAGCGGCCAAAGCATGGTGGTCCATGTCGGCAACACCCAGCGACATCAAGATCAGCCCTTTGAGCGCGGGCAATCCGTCTGGGCTCATTGGTCGCCTTTGGCCAGCGTGGTCTTGACGTCATGAAGGGCCGTCATGCGGTCATCGGCCTGCCCTATGCATGGCTGGTCGCCTTTTTCCTGATCCCGTTCCTGATCCTGTTCAAGATCAGCGTCTCGGAGATGGAGACCGTCCATTTCAAAGATCTGCTGAGCTACACCGACGGCGTGGTGCAGATCAAAGTCAAGCTGAGCAACTACTTGGCCCTGGCGGACGATGACCTGTATGTCAAAACCTACCTAGCCAGCCTGCGTTACGCCGCTGTCACCACGCTGATCTGCTTGGGGTTGGGTTATCCCTTTGCCTACTTCATGGCCCGCGCCCGCGCCGAGATCCAACCCATGCTGCTCATGCTGGTCATGCTGCCCTTCTGGACCTCGTTCCTGCTGCGGGTCTACGCCTGGAAAGGCTTGCTCGCGACGCATGGCTGGATCCATGACTTGGTGATGTTGAGTGGCTTCGGGCAGCTACTGTGGTGGTCGGGCGCGATTGAAGAGCCGGGACAGTTGATGAACAGCCCCTTCTCGCTGGTGATCGGCATGGTCTACACCTATTTGCCGTTCATGGTTCTGCCGCTATACAGCCATTTGTCCAAGATGGACGGGCGGCTGCTGGAGGCCGCAGCCGACTTGGGGGCCCAACCTTGGACTGTGTTTCGGACCATCACCATCCCGCTGTCTAGGCCGGGCATCATCGCGGGTTCCATGCTGGTCTTCATCCCTTGTGTCGGTGAATTTGTCATCCCGGAGCTGCTGGGCGGGCCGCGCACCATGATGATTGGCCGGGTCTTGTGGGATGAATTCTTCTCCAACAACGACTGGCCCATGGCGGCCTCGGTAGCCGTGGTGATGGTTTTGCTGGTGATCGTGCCGCTGGCGCTGTTTAGCCGGACCCAAAACAGCCCAGGAGCGCACCCATGACAGGACGGCTCGCTCGGTTTTGGTTGGTGGCGGTGTTTCTCTTTCTGTACCTGCCGATCTTTTCGCTGGTGCTGTTCTCGTTCAACGATTCCGAACTGCCCAACGTCTGGCGCGGTCTGACCTTGCGCTGGTACACAGCACTGATCTCGGATCAAGAGTTGATCCAAGGCTTGTGGCTGTCGTTGAAGATCGCTTTCATCAGCGCCTCAGCCGCGATCATGCTGGGCACCTTGGCGGCGTATGCGCTGGTCAAGTACCCAGCCTTCAAGGGCCGAGCGCTTTTTGCCGGCATGCTCAGCGCGCCCTTGGTGATGCCCGAAGTGGTGATTGGGCTATCGCTGCTGCTGTTTTTGGTCGCTGTGCAGCGCCTGCTGGGCTTTCCAGAACGGGGCGTGCTGACCTTGGTCTTGGGACATTTGCTGGTCGGGTTTGCCTACGCCACGGTGGTGATCAAGGCGCGCTTGGGTGAGATGAACCCGCAGCTCGAAGAAGCCGCCATGGATCTGGGCGCGCGCCCTTTGCAGGTCTTCTGGTTGGTGACGTTGCCGCTGACCGCACCCGCCATGCTTTCTGCCTGGTTGCTGACCTTCACGCTCTCCTTGGACGATGTGGTGCTCTCAGCCTTCCTCTCCGGCCCGGGCTCGACCACCCTGCCCTTGGTGATTTTTTCGCGGGCCCGCTTGGGGCTGAGTCCCAGCATCAATGCGGTGGCCGCCTTGATCGTCTTTGTGGTGTCGGCCGGTGTGCTCGCCGCCAGCCTGTTCATGGCCCGATCCCAGAAAATAAGATCCCAAGAAATGCATCAAGCTAGAAATACAACAAGCACAACCCCTTAGGAGAAACCCATGCCTCATCCCACGAAGACGCCCCACACGGCGGCCGCCATCGCAGCCACGCTTCTGATGTGCGGCTTGGCCGTTTCGCCCCTCCAAGCGCAGGCTGGGGCCACACCCGCTGAGCTGGAGAAGGAGTTGCAGGTTCTGCAAGAGCGGCTGCGCCTGATGGAAGAGCAAATGGCGGAGATACGCGGCAATCGCAGCCAGCTCTCGGCTGAGTTGATGAGTGAGCTGCAAGAGCTCAACCGCATCACCATCAAGGCCGAAGCCCTTGAAGACGCGCGCGATGCGGCCGGCCACAAGATGCTCAAGGCCAGCGGCTACATGGACCCGAGCTTTGTGATCAACCGCGCCCAAGATCGCAGCGGGTTTCAATTTCTGAACCGCGCTGACACCGCTGCCGGTGGCGATGGCTATAACTTTGACAACTCCTACTTCGGCACCGCTGTGATCGACTTCCAAAAGGAAACCGACAGCGCCGTCAAATGGCGGCTCACCTTGGCACCGAATCGGGGCGTGGGCTCGGTGTTTGATGCCTCCTCGCCGGTGCATGAGGCCTCCGTTTCAGTGCCGCTGACCGATCTGCAAACGCGTCTTATCGCCGGCCAGATCCCCGATTGGTCGGGTTATGAATACCTCCAGCCGACGCTGAACAAGCTCATCACCCACAACCTGCTGTTCGACATGACCTTGCCTGCCGCCTACTCGGGTGCGGGGATCGACATCACACGGGGCAAATGGACGCTTAAATCGGTGCTGGCCAACGTCAACGCCAGCAAGAAAAGCCCACGCAACCGGGCACCCGCTTTGGCGTATCGGGTCGATTACTCACGCGGTGAGTTCCAAGGGGTCGGCTTTGCTGGCGTCTTCGGTAAAGCGGTCAATGGTCGAGCCAATGAACTCGACACCACCGTGGGCTCAGCAACCAATGGACAACCGCTTTTCCCCCAAGATCACGGCCTCGACACCCAAGTGCATCTTTTTGAGGTGGACGGCTACTTCATCCGGGGTGACATCACCTTGCAAGGCCAGTTCAGCATCGGCGGCCAACAAAAAGCGGCCATCACGCCCGGGCCGAACGGTGAATTGCGCGACGCCAGTTGGTATGGCGTTTCGATGTTGGGGGCTTATCGCTTCACGCCGCGCCTTGAAAGCACGCTGCGTATCGACCACCTGAACAACGAACGCAACGGCGGCGGCCTGTTGGGCTACTACACCGCCGACGGCCGCAACGGTGTCGGCCCCGGGCATGGCGGCGACCCGAACATCGGGGCCAATCGCTCAGCGGTGACCTTCGGCACATCGTTCATGCTTGATCTCAGCACCACCCTGAAAGCCGAATACCGCATCGACTACGCCTCACAGCCGGTTTTTGAATATGTTCAAGACGGCATCTATCGCCCCAAGAACGACATCTTCGGCGTCTCGCTGTTGGTGGCGTTTTAAGGTTTTGGAGCTAACCATGATCAACCCAGCACTGGATTGGAGCGAGCGGGCCGCCGATTTACGCATCGACGGCCGCTGCTTCATCGACGGCAAGCGCGTCCACGCCCGCTCAGGAGCGGTGTTTGACAGCCATTCGCCCCTCCAAGGCCAATGGTTGGCGGAAATAGCACGCGGAGGGGCCGAAGAGATTGACGCTGCTGTCACCTCAGCCCGGCGAGCCTTTGAAGACGGTCGCTGGGCGCATGTCTCGCCGATGGGGCGCAAGCGCGTGCTGGCGCGCTTTGCTGAACTGATCCGTAGCCATCAAGATGAGCTGGCGCTGCTCGAAACCCTCGACATGGGCAAACCCATCCAGTACGCCTTGAGCGTCGATGTGGCCGGCACAGCACGGTGCATGCAGTGGTACGCCGAAGCGATCGACAAGCTCTACGGCGAGATTGCCCCCACGCCGCGCAGCGGCTTGGCCTTGATCCAGCGCGAACCCATCGGCGTGGTGGGCTGCATCGTGCCGTGGAACTACCCGATGATCATGGCGGCATGGAAGATCGCCCCGGCCTTGGCGGCCGGCAATTCGGTCGTCTTGAAACCCAGCGAAAAGTCACCCCTGACCGCCCTGCGCTTGGCCGATCTGGCCCTGGAAGCAGGACTGCCCCCGGGCGTATTGAACGTGGTGCCCGGCTTTGGCGCAGAGGCCGGTGAAGCCTTGGCGCTGCACAACGACGTGGATGTGCTGGGCTTTACGGGCTCGACCCGCACAGGCCGGCGCATGCTCGACTACGCCAGCCGCTCCAATCTCAAGCACGTTTACAACGAACTCGGCGGCAAAAGCGCGTTGATCGTCTTTGAAGATTTTGCCGATCTGTCGCGCGCCGCCAGCACCGCCGCTGCCAGCCTGTTCTTCAACCAAGGCCAGAGCTGCAACGCCCCTTCACGCGTGCTGGTCCACGCAAGCGTGGCCGACGCTTTCGTTGAGCAAGTCGTGGCTGAAGCGGCCAAATACCCACCGGCCGACCCGCTGCTGGCCGACACCGTGATGGGTGCGGTGGTGGACGAAGCACAGCTCAACACCGTGCTGGGCTACATCCAACAAGGCCGGGCCGAGGGCGCGCGCTGCGTGGCCGGGGGCCAACGGACCATGGCGGAGAGCGGCGGCTTCTACGTCGAGCCCACGGTTTTTGATCAGGTCACCAACCGCATGGCCATCGCCCGCGAGGAAATCTTTGGCCCGGTGATGAGCGTGATCCGCTTTGCCACCGAAGCCGAAGCGATTGCCATCGCCAACGACAGCCCCTACGGCTTGCAAGCCAGCGTCTGGACCGACAACCTGAACCGCGCCCACCGCACCGCCCGCGCCCTACGCGCCGGCACCGTCCACGTCAACCAATACGACGAAGACGACATCACCGTGCCTTTTGGCGGCTACAAACAAAGCGGCAACGGCCGCGATAAGTCCTTGCACGCTTTCGACAAAGTGACTGAACTCAAAACGACGTGGATCCGGGTGGATGAGGCCTGACAACAAGAATCACACCATGGGTTGTATGGAAAAAATCAACCAAGTTCAGCAATTGGTTGCAGAAATCAACCGTTTGCATCTTGAGTTTTCCAAAGATTATTTCGAGTCGGGGCGAATTGAAAAAGTCAATCTATCCCGAACCATCAGTCATGTGCCGGCGCCTCACATCTACACATACCGCCTGACCTTGCATGAAAGCATCAATGATTACCTGATGACGGCGAACATCGACATCAAATACTTCTACCGCGTCAAAACCCGCGAAAGCATTGATGACAAGATAGGTCGCTTTTCTGTCCGGGAAGATCAATACCCAGTCAACAACTGGCTCAATGATATTTTTGGGGCCCGCATCATTTTGGCCACCGATGAGATTGATGTTGTCATGAATTTGCTCGATGCCTGGCAAGACGGGCTGGGGTTGAAAAATTGGTATTTGCGCGACAAAGAAAGCTATCGCGGTTTACACATTTACTTCAAAAACAAAAGCAACTTTTACTTCCCGTGGGAACTGCAAATCTGGGATGGAAAAGATCTTCAGAACAACATCAAAAACCACGAGAAGTTCAAACGCAACTTTGTCTGAATTTCAAACATAAAACTGGGCGCATCACCCCCAGCTCTCCCCCAACGTCTCGACTTGCTGCAAGACCAGCTCGATGGCTTCGTGGGTTTGGTCGGGGGGGTATTTGTATTTGCGCAGGATGCGCTTGACCATCAGGCGCAGGGTGGCGCGGACGCTGTCGCGTTGGGACCAATCGACGCTGATGTTTTGGCGCAGGCTCTCGGTCAGCTCATGGGCGATTTTCTTCAGCGTTTCGTCGGGCATCTCGCGCACGGCCGACTCGTTGTTGGCCAGCGCGTCATAAAACTTCACCTCGTCGTCTGAGAGGCCCAGCAACTCGCCCCGGTGGGCGGCGGCCCTGAACTTCTTGGCCATGTCCACCAGTTCTTCCATCACCTGCGCGGTTTCGATGCTGCGGTTTTGGTAGCGGGTGATGACGCTGGAGAGCAAGTCAGAGAACTTCTTCTGCTGCACCACGTGGGTGGCGAACTTGGCGTGGATCTCGCCTTCGAGCAGGCGTTCCAGCAGCTCCACCGCCAGATTCTTCTCGGGCAGGTTTTGCACTTGCGCTAAAAAATCATCGTCCAACAGCCCGATGTTGGGTTTGTCCAGCCCCACGGCGTCGAAGATGTCCACCACCGCGTCGCTCACCACCGCCTGATTGATGATCTGGCGGATGGCGACCTCACGGTCTTGGTCGGTTTGCTTGCGCTGGCTGAGGTCGCGCTTGGTCAAGAGGACCTTGACCGCCTGCATAAAGGCCACTTCGTCGCGCACCGCCCGGGCTTCGTCAAGCGTGCAGCACAGGCTGAACGCTTTGCTCAGGGCCAGCGTGGCGTCAGCGAAGCGCTTCTTGCCGTCGCGCTTGCTGTCCTTGCCGTCGGCCTTGAGACCCAGGATGTGGTTGGCGGCACCGGCCAGCGTCCTGTGCCCCCCGGTCTTGAAGCCGCTGTGGTCAAAGCCGTGCAGCAGCGCTTGCAGCACGTCGAGCTTTTCCAGCAGCACCGACAAGGCTTCGTGCGCGTCCACCGTCGGTCGGCCCCGGCCTTGGGAGGCGGTGTACTCACGCATGGCACTTTTGAGCTCGTGGCCAATGCCGATGTAGTCCACCACCAGCCCGCCTTGCTTGTCCTTGAACACCCGGTTGACGCGGGCAATCGCCTGCATCAGGTTGTGACCCTTCATGGGCTTATCGACGTACATGGTGTGTACGCAAGGGGCGTCAAACCCCGTGAGCCACATGTCGCGCACGATGACCAAACGCAGCGGGTCGGCGGGGTCTTTGAAGCGCTTCTCCAGCCGTTTCTTGACCTGGCTGGCGTGGATGTGTGGCCGCAGCAGCGCTTTATCGGAGGCACTGCCGGTCATGATGACCTTGATGGCCCCCAGCTCGGGGTCACTGCTGTGCCACTCAGGGCGCAGCCGAACGATCTCGTCGTAGAGATGCGCGCAGATGTCGCGGCTCATGGTCACCACCATCGCCTTGCCATCCTGCGCCTTGTTGCGCTCCTCAAAGTGCGCCACCAGATCCGCCGCCACGCTGGCCACACGCGGGGCCGCGCCAACGATCCGCTCCAAGGCGGCCCAGCGGGATTTGAGCTGCGCTTGGATGCTTTCTTCCTCGCCCTCAGCCAGCTCATCCACCTCATCGTCGATCTGCGGCAGCTCATCCTCGTTCAGCCGCAGCTTGGCCAGCCGGCTCTCGTAGTAGATGGCCACCGTCGCGCCGTCTTCCTTGGCCTGCTGCATGTCATAGACATGGATGTAGTCACCAAACACGGCCCGCGTGTCGCGGTCGGTGCTGCTGACCGGCGTGCCGGTGAAGGCGACGAAAGTGGCGTTGGGCAAGGCGTCGCGCAGATGCTGGGCATAGCCGACCTGATAGCTGGCCTTGGACTCAACCTTGTATTCAGCCGGCACCAGCTCGGCGCTCAACGCTTGGGGGCCACCACTGCCGGTGGTCAACGCCCGGGTTCGGAGCTTGGCCTCAAAGCCGTACTGCGTGCGGTGCGCCTCGTCGGCGATGACGACGATGTTGTGCCGGCTGGAGAGCACCGGAAAGACGTCCTCATCCTCGCCCGGCATGAACTTCTGGATGGTGGCAAAGACGATGCCGCCCGAAGGCCGGTGGCTCAGCAAGCGGCGCAGTTCATGGCGGGTGGTGGCCTGCACTGGCTGCTCGCGCAGCAGGTCTTGTGCAAGGCTGAAGACACCGAAGAGCTGGCCGTCCAGATCGTTGCGGTCGGTGATGACCACCACGGTCGGGTTTTGCATCGCGGGCTCTTGCATCACGCGGGCCGCAAAGCAAGTCATGGTGATGCTCTTGCCGCTGCCTTGGGTGTGCCAAACCACCCCGCCCTTGCCGCGCTGCGCCGCCAAGCCATCGGGTCGGGAGGCGGCCAGCACCTTGGCCATGGCCGCCCGCACCGCGTGGACTTGGTGATAGCCCGCCACCTTTTTGATCAGCTGGCCGTCATCCTCAAACAGCACGAAGTTGCGCAGCACGTCGAGCAACATGCCCGGGGCCAGCAGGCCGCGCACCAAGGTTTCCAGTTCGTTGAACGCCCCCAAGGGGTCAAGGCTCAAGCCGTCGATGGTGCGCCACTGCAAAAAGCGCTCGGCGCTGCCTGAAAGCGACCCCAACCGCGCCTGGCTGCCGTCGGAAATGATCAGCAGCTCGTTGTACTGAAACACGTCGGGAATCTGCTGCTTGTAGGTTTGGAGTTGCTCGAAGGCTTTCCAAATATCGGCGTGCTCATCGGCCGGGTTTTTCAGCTCCATCACCACCAGCGGTAAGCCGTTGACGAACAGCACGATGTCGGGCCGGCGCGTGTGGTGCGGCCCTTTGAGGGTGAACTGGTTGACGGCCCAGAACTCGTTGCGCTCAGGCGCTGCCCAGTCCACCAAGCGCACCCAATCGCCCACGGTCTCACCGTCGCGCGGGTACTGCACCGGCACGCCGCCCACCAGCAGCCGATGAAAAGCCCGGTTGGCCGCCAACAGCGCCGGGATGCCCAGATCCAGCACCTGCGCCAGCGCATCGTCCAACGCCGCAGCCGGCACCGCCGGATTCAACCGCCGCATGGCCGCCCGCAACCGCTGGCTCAGCACCGCCTGCCGAAAATTCTCCCGCTGCGGCTGCGGCCCATCCGGCGCAATCTCCGCCCCGCTGCGCACCGCATACCCCACCTCGGCCATCCAGCCCAGGGCTTCTTGTTCGAGATCGTTTTCGGTCATGGGGCCTCCCTTGGCGCGCGCAGAAGAATCTGGTTGAGCGCGAGGTTCATGTAGTAATTGCTGCGACCGACCTTGTGCTTGCGCAAGAAGCCTGCTTCGACCAAG
This sequence comes from Leptothrix toolikensis (SeqCode), assembly GCF_057922285.1. Lineage (NCBI taxonomy): Bacteria > Pseudomonadati > Pseudomonadota > Betaproteobacteria > Burkholderiales > Sphaerotilaceae > Leptothrix > Leptothrix toolikensis (SeqCode). Next base: position 6,299 of record NZ_JBYSVC010000034.1, on the reverse strand, counting down.
GCTTCTAGGTACTTGGTAGCCGTCATGCGTGACACCTGCAAATCCCGCTCGATGAAATCGATCTTGGTGTACGGGTGCATGAACAGGTTATTGATCAGATCCTGGCTGTAGAACTTGTGACCAGCGCGTATGCGGTGCTTGTAATCCTGCAGGGCGCTCTTGATCGCCTGCACGGTATCGATCGCGGCCAGCGCCGTTCGTTCCACCGCTTCCAGCATGTACAGCACCCAGGCTTCCCAGGCGTCCTCGGTGCGCACGGTTTGCAGCAGGCGGTAGTAATCGGACTTGGTCTGGACGATGTGCTGGCTCAGGTACAGCACCGGAATGTCCAGCAACCCTTCCTTAACGAGGTACAGAACGTTGACGATGCGCCCAGTGCGGCCATTGCCGTCGTAGAAGGGGTGAATGCTCTCGAACTGGTGGTGGATGAGCGCCATCTTGATGAGCGGATCAACGTCCAGTAGATCGGGCTCATTGATGAAGCGCTCCAAGTCTCGCATCAGCGCCACGATGGTGGCCGGATCCTGTGGCGGCGTGTAGACCGTCCGCCCGGCACCATCCTTCAGCGCCGTGCCGGGCAGCTTGCGAAAGCCCGCTTGGTTGCGCTCCAGTTCACCTTGGATGGTGATGATGTGATTGGCCGTTAGCAGGCCGCTCCTGCGTACCTGTTCGAATCCCACACGCAGCGCTTGACGGTAGCGCAGCACCTCCTTGGCGGCTGGATTGGTGAACGCGTCCGGGTCCACGTCGTCACGGAATAGCTCATCGTGGGTGGTGACGATGTTCTCAATGGCCGAACTGTCCTTGGCCTCCTGCAGGCCCAGGGTATTGATGAGGATGCCCTGGTTAGGAATGGACGCAGCCACGCCCTTGAGTTCCGCCAGCCGCCGGCTGCTGCGGGCCAGCTTCTTCAGGATGGCAGGCTGGTCGAAGCGCGTGGCTTGCAACTGCTCCAGCGGAAAGAGATCGGGCATCGGGTGACCTGCTCATTTGTCGAGAAATGAATGATTTTTATACAGGTGCGCGCGGACATGCATAAAAAACAGTGATTTCTAGACACGTCACCTTGCAAAGGCTCCGCCGAACCTGGCCGAAATCAGGCGCGGCAACAGAGTTTCAAGCCTTTGGCGTATGTCGTTTCGGCGGTGGGGCGGGCTCTGTGGTCGCAGGAGCATCGCTGAGCAGTTGGCCGTTGAGGGAATACCAGTTGGGGATGCCCAATTGCCGATTGCGGGTCTGGGCCTCGCGCACGGCTTGGTTGCCGATGCGGATGAAGGGCGTGGACCAGTGTTCAGTTTTCATCATGCGAGCGCAGCTTCCATGGTTGCCCGCGCTTCGGGCAGGCGGAGTTGACCGGAAATCAGGCGGGGGAGCAGGGTATCGCGCAGGGTGGAGAGGGTTTGGGCTTGTTGTTCGTTTAGGCGCACACGCTGGTGCAATTGAAGTGCAGTTTTCTCGTAAGCATCAACACATGCCCGTGACGGAATGACATACGGCAATCCATGAATATGGTTTCGATTAAGTGTTGGCACGGCCGAACCTGCATTAAATGCTTTGAAATCCAGAAGACGCAAGATTTCATATGCATAACATGCTGTCGCAGCCTTGAATTCTTTAACCCAAAGTGTTGTATTGAGCGGCCAATAATCGCCCAGCTCTAAAAAAACTTTACCAAGAACACCTGAACGCCCGGTAACTACGCCCGGCCCTTTTGCCATGGCTTCCACGTGTTTACCGCTTGGGCCACTGGCTGCGATAATTGGAAAATCTCCTGAAATTCTGTCTTGTGATGGCAAATCAAAGCCTCTTTGCAAAACAAGAAGATCCTCAAGCCGTCCGCAATCCCACCCCTTCGGCACCCTCCCCAACTCCGTCTCCTCGAACGAATCCGGAAACAGCGCCGCTGTGGCTTCGTCCATACCTTCGGGGGCGCGGCCTTCCATCTTGGCGCGCACGGGGTCGAAATCCACAAACCACGACTTGAACAGCGCCTGCGCGATGGCTTCGAGCGTGGCGTTGGTTTCGCGCAGGAGGGTGATGCGGGAGTCGAGTGCGGCAAGGACGCTGGCGATTTCTCGCTGCTCATCACGCGGCGGAATCGGCAATTCAAAGTTCGGAATGTCGCGGCATCGCAGGCTGTCAAAGACAGCGCCAACATTGATGTACTTGCCGATCTCATCCCACCACTCGGTACCTCTGACCAACCACCGCAAATACTCAGGAAGAACCTTCGCCCCATTGGCACGAAGCACGACAAGGTTCTGGCCAATAGCGCACTTCAGGCCAGGAGGAACATGTGCGCTTTCACCAGAGTTGCAACGCCGCACCACCACCACGTCGTTCGCTTGCGGGGCGAGCTTCTTCGTCCACTCAAGGTAATCAGCCTCGGAAATCCGACGCACGCCATCAAGGGCAATGTGTCCGTCGCGCAACTGCGGAATGGCCACATACGGAACTCCTTCGGCCGCTGCCGGCGGGGTTCTATGGTCGCAATCAATCAGCGCAACTCCGGCGGCCTTGAGGGTGAGCCGTTCCCAATCCACCTCAGCACTCATACCCCAGCCCCCCAGCTTCTGTCGAATCATCGTTGTTCGTGTCCAACCTCAACTCCCGCTCCAACTGCTCAATACTTGGCAACTTGCCCCGCAGCGCCTCGGGCAGGGTATGCGACAGCGTGTAGGTCGATAAACCCATCGGTTTCTGGATGTCGCTCAGCGCGTATTCGGCCACCAGTCGGTCCTTGCTCTTGCACAGCAACAGGCCGATGGTGGGTTGGTCGCCCTCGCCGCGCAGTTGCTCGTCCACGGCCTTCAGATAGAAATTGAGCTTGCCGGCAAACTCGGGCTCGAAGTCCACGGTCTTGAGTTCCACCACCACATAGCAGTGCAGCCGCACGTGATAGAAAAGCAGGTCGAGGAAGAAGTCGCGCTCGCCCACTTGCAGCGGCACCTGGCGGCCGATGTAGGCGAAACCCGCGCCCAGCTCCAGCAGGAACTGCGTGATATGCGTGACCAGGCTGGTTTCCAGCTCACGCTCGCTGTGCTCCTGGGTCAGCGACAGAAAGTCGAATACATAGGGGTCTTTCAGCACCTGCGCCGCCAAGTCGGACTGTGCCGCCGGCAAGGTTTGGGCGAAGTTGGTGATGGCGCGGCCCTCGCGCTGCCACAGGCCGCTTTCCATCTGGTGCACCAGTACGCTACGGCTCCAGCCGTAGGCCAGGGTGTTCTGCACGTAGTACAGCGCCTCGTCGTGCTGCTTGCACTTGGTGAGGATGGCGAGGTTGTGGCCCCACGGGATGGACAGGATGTGCGGCGTAGCGGGCGGTGGCGCGATTTGGGCAACAGCCTGTTGCCCGATGGGCCCCAGCGCTGTGTCTCGCCAGAACAGGTGCCACTGGCGGATGTACTTCAGGTTGCGCACCGAGAAGCCCGCCACCTCGGGAAACTCGCGCGTCAGGTCGGCGCTGAGCTCGCCCAGAAAGCCCTGGCCCCAGACGACATCCTGCTGCCGGGCCGCGATGTCGGCACCCAGCTCCCAGTAAAACTGCAACAAGGCGGTGTTGACCGCCACGGCGGCCTTGAGCTGTACCTGCCTGAAGCGCGCTTTCAGTTCGCCCAGCCAAGCGCGGTACTCGGCCTGGTGGCCGATGGCTTCAGATCTCATACCCCGCCCCGTCCATACCTTCTGCACCACCACCCGATCACGCTCAATAATTTTTCTAAACGATTCACTCGTCGTGGCCCAATCGACTAGATCGACTTTGTAGGGCAAATCGGATTCATCAAAGGCTTCGGCCATCAAACCCAAAGTTGTGAAACTCAGCGGCGTTTCACCAAGAATGCACAGATCCAGATCGGAATACTCTTTGGCCAGCCATTTGGCGCGTGAGCCAAAGGCCCAGACTTCGCGCTCGGGCACATGCTTTTGCAAAATATCGTGAACGATTTTCAGGTGATCGGCGCGCATATCAAGCAACATGGGATGGCAGCCTTTTCAAAAGATCGCGCACATGAACCAAAAAAATAGGGATCTGGCCAAAAACTTCAGCAGCGATTTTGGAATCGTAAGTGTGCAACGTGCGGTCGCGGGCGGATAAAAACCCAAACCAGCTTTCCGCATCCACCAAAATTCCCAGCTTGGCCGCCTCGCGGATCCAGCCCCGTTTGGCGCTGGCTTCATCGAGCCGGTAGACCTCTTTGAGCACCCGAACAACCACCTGCCGCGCCAAATCCATCGTGACTTCAAAACGCTGAATGGCCCCATCGCGGGCAATCAACAGCAAGCGCGATTGGGTTTCCTTGGCGTATTGATAATCGCCCAGCCCTTCTTCCAAGGCATTCACCGCCAAATGCAAGGCTTCGAAACTGATTTCAGGATTCATAGCCCAGATCCCAGCGCTAGTTGTTCGGTGCTCATGGATTCGATGCCGCTCCTGCCATCCCACTCACAGCGCATTGCTTCCTGCACGGCTTGCGGGTCACCTTGCCAATTGGGCGAGGTTTTCAACAATCCCACGAACTCCTGCCAATCCGCCGCGTCGGTCGGCTCTTGGTCAGTCGGTGGTGATTCAGATCTCATACCCCAGCCCCGCCAGTTTCTGCCGAATCACCGCGTCCAACTCGGCACCACGGGCCATTTGCTCGGCGAGTTTTTCGGTGAGCTTTTGCATCTTCTCAGTGAAGGCCTCGTCGTTGTCCTCGACTGCTTCGGCACCCACGTAGCGCCCCGGCGTCAGCACATGGCCGTGTTGGGCGATCTCGGCGAGCTTGACGCTGCGGCAGAAGCCGGGGATGTCGGTGTAGGCGGATTCGCCGCGCCACGCCGCCACCGTGTCGGCGATGCGGGCCATTGCGGCGTCATCCAGTTCGGCCTGGACGCGGCTGATCATGCGGCCGAGCTTGCGGGCGTCGATGAAAAGCACTTCGCCCTTGCGCTTTTTTTGCTTGGCCAAGAACCACAAGCAGGCAGGAATCTGGGTGTTGAAGAAAAGTTGACCGGGCAAGGCCACCATCACTTCGACCACATCGGCCTCGACCATGGCGGCGCGGATCACGCCTTCATTGTTCTGGCTGGAGCTCATCGAGCCGTTGGCCAGCACGATGCCCGCGCGGCCGCTGGGTTTGAGGTGGTAGAGCATGTGCTGCAACCACGCATAGTTGGCGTTGCCCTGCGGCGGGTCGCCGTACACCCAGCGCGGGTCGCCTTCCAGGCTGCCGTGCCACCAGTCGCTGATGTTGAAGGGCGGGTTGGCGAGGATGAAATCGGCGCGCAAGTCGGGGTGCTGGTTGCGCGTGAAGGTGTCGCCCGGTTCGCGGCCCAAGTTGAAGTCGATGCCGCGCAGGGCCAAGTTCATGGCCGCCAGCCGCCAAGTCGTGGGGTTGGCTTCTTGGCCGTAGATGGAGACGTCGCCCTTGCGGCCGCCGTGCGCTTCGATGAAACGCTCGGACTGCACAAACATCCCGCCCGAGCCGCAGCAGGGGTCGTAGACCTTGCCGCTGTGCGGGCCAAGCACGGCGACCAGCGTTTTGACGATGCTGGCGGGGGTGTAGAACTGGCCACCGCGCTTGCCCTCAGCGCTGGCGAACATGCCCAAAAAGTATTCGTAGACTTGGCCCAGCACGTCGCGGGCGATGTGGGCATCGTCCCCAAAGCCGATGGTCGAGATCAGATCGACCAGCTCGCCGAGCTTGCCGTCGGGCAACTGCGCGCGGGCGTAACGCTTGTCGAGGATGCCTTTGAGCCGGGGGTTTTCGGTCTCGATCAGGGCCAGCACGCTGTCGATGTACTTGCCGATCTCGACGCTCTTGGCCATCGAGCGGATCTGCTCCCAGCGCGCCATCTCGGGCACCCAAAAGACGTTGACGGACGTGTAGTAATCGCGGTCTGCCAGCTCAGCGTCGATGTCGTCATCGCTGGCGTCGGCGTAGAAGAACGCATCTTCGGGGTCACGCAGGCGCTTTTCGAGCTCAGCCGTGCGGGCGGCGAAGGTGTCCGAGATGTATTTGACGAAGATGAGCCCGAGCACCAGGTGCTTGTACTCTGCCGCGTCCATGTTGGCGCGCAACTTGTCAGCGGTGGCCCAGAGGGTCTTCTTGATGTCTTCGAGCATGGGAGTCCTCTCTATCGGGGTGTATGTGTATCACCGCAGCCCCATAGCAAAATGGTCCAGATCCTTGTGAGATCTGAACCATTGAACTTTTTGGTCGGGACGGCGGGATTCGAACTCGCGACCCCTTGCACCCCATGCAAGTGCGCTACCAGGCTGCGCTACGCCCCGACTGAGCCTCAGATTGTATACG